>NZ_VCKW01000329.1 GCF_005889715.1 Actinomadura soli | reverse complement strand
AGGTTATGGCGCGGGGCAGGGCCTTGGCCAAGCGGCCGGAGTGGTCAGGGCCGACCCTGTCCCGGCCCGACGTCCAGCGACCGCTTGGCGCCCCCGTCCGGCCCTGACCCGCGTCTTTCCATGTCCGCCGGCGCCCGTGGGCGGTCCCGGCTTCTTACTGCTACGTCCCCTGAGATGCGGATTCGGACGGCTTGGTTCGGGAGAGTCGCGAACTCGCGGAACCGGCCTGTCCACCGCCGCCCTGCGCGGCGTCTCGCCGTCTGGCCGTGCTCGCCGTCTGGCTTCTGGTGAGCGGGCCGCATATGCGGGTATCGCTCCCTGCATGCCTACCGATCGCAATCCTTCCGGCCAGGATCCGTCCGGACGCGATTCCGCGACGCGCATCGTGATCGTCGGCGGCGGGTACGTCGGCATGTACACGGCCCTGCGCCTGCAGAAGAAGCTGCGCCGTGAGATGCGCCGCGGCGAGGTGGCCGTCACCGTCATCGACCCGCAGTCCTACATGACCTACCAGCCGTTCCTCCCGGAGGCCGCCGCGGGGAACCTGGAGCCGCGGCATGTCGTGGCGTCGCTGCGGCAGGTGCTGCAACGCTGCCGGATCCTGAACGGGTACGTGACGCGGATCGACCACGCGTCCAAGCGGCTCACGATCCGGCCGGCGGGTGCGCAGACCGCGGGCGTGCCCGAACGGGACGTCGAGTACGACCTGCTCGTCGTCGCTCTCGGCTCCATCTCGCGGACGCTGCCGATCCCCGGCCTCGCCGACTGCGGGATCGGGTTCAAGACCGTGGAAGAGGCCATCTTCCTGCGGAACCACGTACTGCACCAGCTCGACATCGCCGCGTCCAACGCGGGCGACGAGCAGGTGCGGCGCCGGGCGCTGACGTTCGTGTTCGTCGGGGCCGGGTTCGCGGGCGTCGAGGCCATGGCGGAGCTGGAGGACATGGCGCGGGACGCCTGCAAGTCGTACCCGACCATCGATGAGCGTGAGATGCGCTGGCTGATGGTCGAGGCGACCGACCGCATCCTGCCCGAGGTGGGGCCGGAGATGGGCCGCTGGGCGGCGGAGGCGCTGCGCCGCCGCGGCATCGAGATCAAGATGGAGACGCTGCTGAAGTCCGCGGAGGGGCGGCACATCGTGCTGAGTGACGGCGAGGAGTTCGACGCCGGGACGCTCGTGTGGACCGCCGGAGTGAAGCCGCACCCCGTCGTCAAGAACAGCGATCTTCCCGTGGACGACAAGGGACGCATCAAGGCGACCGCCGAGCTGACCGTCGACGGTGTGGAGGGCGTCTACACGGCGGGCGACAACGCGGCCGTCCCCGATCTCACCGGCACCGGCGCCTTCACCGCGCCCAATGCGCAGCACGCGGTCAGGCAGGCCAGGCGTCTGGGTGACAACATCGTGGCGGATCTGCGTGGAAAGCCCAGAAAGGCGTACGTGCACGCCTACGTCGGGTCGGTCGCGAGCCTTGGCCTGCACAAAGGTGTCGCGAACGTGTACGGATTGAAGCTTCGCGGCCTTCCCGCCTGGTTCATGCACCGCACATATCATTTGTCGCGGATGCCGACCGTGAATCGTAAATTCCGGATCACCATGGACTGGACTCTCGCGGCGTTCTTCCGGCGCGAGATCGTCTCCCTCGGCGAACTGGAATGGCCTCGTCAGGAGTTCCAGCTCGCGGCCGGCCGCCAGCACGACACATGACCCCGTCCCGCCGCCCGGTCATCATGGTCTGACATCGTCCTCGCGAGGAGGCGCGCCCTGCCATGCACGACGGAGACGCCACCTGGAGCGACGTGCCCGCGGAACTGGAGACGGCTTCCGCCGCAGGGGAGATCGAGGGGACGGGCTCCGCGACGAAGGGGGTGGCGCTCCGCCTGGCGCCGCTGCTCACCAAGATCCTTCTGGGGGAGGGGCGCGACGAGGGGCGCGACGAGGGGCGGGAGGCGGCGGATGCGCTGCCGATCCGCGTTGTGGCCTGGGACGGCAGTTCCATCGGGCCGCCCGGCGCGCCCGCGTTCGTGATCAAGCATCGGCGGGCGCTGCGGCGGCTGCTGTGGAAGCCGGGCGAGATGGGCCTGGTCCGCGCCTACGTCGCCGGTGAGCTGGACATCGACGGGGACGTCGTCGCCGCGCTCGACGCGGTCGGGCGGGTGATGCGCAACGGCGACGAGCCGATCCGGCTGAGCAGCGACGACAAGCGCGACATCGTCCGCACCGCCGTGACCCTGGGCGCCGTCGGCCCCGAACCGAAACCGCCCCCCGAGGAGCTCGCCACCGGCTGGCTCGACACCGGTCGGCGCGACACTGGAGGGCGCCACACTGGAGGGCGCGATACCGGAGGGCGCGACTCCGCCGCTGAGCCGATGAGGGAGCCTGCCGAGTTCTTCGCCCGCCTCTTTGGCGACGATCTCGCGCACATCACCGGTAGCTGGGACGTCGACGCCGAGGTTGGTGGCGACGTTGACCAGGGTGTTGGTCTGCGTGCCGCTCAGGTCGCCGCTTGCGCGGGTGTCGCTGAGCGGCTCGGGCTGTTCCACGGGGCCCGGCTCCTCGACCTGAGTTGTGGGTGGGGCGCGTTCGCCCGGTATGCCGCCGTCCATCACGGCGCCCGGGTCGTCGCGCTCGCCCGCACCCCCGGGCAGGCCGACCATGCGCGCGCCATGACCGCCGACGCGGAGGCGGAGGGTTGCGTCGAGGTTCGTGGGTTCGACCTGGTCGAGGCCGGTGACGGGCACTATGACGCGATCGTCGGGCTGGCGGGGGTGGCGTCCATCGAACGTCCGGCGTCGCGGTTGTACGAGCTTCTCGCGCCCGGGGGACGGCTCGTCCTGCAGCAGCCGGTCCGGCGCCCCGGCTCGCATCAGGCCCGGCGGTCGTTCATCACCAGCTACATGTTCCCCGACGACGCCGACCTGCGCTCGCTCGGAGCGCTCCTCGACGACCTGGAAGGGGCCGGGCTCGAAGTGCGCAGAGTGGAGGCGCTCCGCGAGGACCACGCGCGCACGCTGCGCGCCTGGGCCGCCGGTCTGCGGCGCCACTGGACCGAATGCGAGCAAATGGCCGGACCCGGCCGCGCGCGCGTCTGGCTCCTCTACCTCGCCGCATCCGCGCTGGCCTGCGAAAGCGGGCAGATCGGCAGGCATGAAATCCGCGCGATTCGCCGCGATCACAACGTCCGCGCCGCCGCGACCAAGGCGGAGGGACGCACCGTGATGACCCGCTGACTCGATATGATTGCGCCGCCCCTGTAGCCCAATGGCAGAGGCGGGCTCCCTAAAAGAGCCAACGTGTCGGTTCGAGTCCGACCAGGGGCACACAACGTCCGGCCGGCGCTCTGCCGAGGGCGCCGGACCGCTCGATAGGCACAGAAACCTGGCATTTCGGAATTGTTCTTAAATCTTGCTGAAGACGTCGGATGTGGCGTGCGGTATTGTGCTGTGCTCTTTGGCACTACTGTTGAAGTTCCCCGCACTACGTGTGTAGTGTGGAGGTATGTCGGACCGACGTGAGCGGCTGCTCGACGCTGCGATCTCCGTGCTCGGTGAGCGAGGAATGCGCGGGCTCACCCATCGCGCCGTCGACGCCGCGGCGGGGCTGCCCGCCGGGTCCGCGTCCAACCATTTCCGCACCCGGGACGCGCTGCTCGACGCGGTGGTGGAGCGGTTCGCCGCCCGGGAGCGGGCCGGCTGGGACGAGGTCGCCGCGCGCGTGTGCCCGACCACGCCGCAGGAACTGGCCCAAGCGCTGACCGCTTTCGCCCAGGACGCGACCGGCCCGCGCCGGACACTGACCCTGGCCCGGTACGCGATCCTCGTCGAAGCGGGCATTCAGCCGTCGCTGCGGGCGCAGCTGACCGACACCGGTGGCCGGGTCAACACCTGGTTCACCAACTGGCTGCGCATCGCGGGCTCGACCGAGCCGGAGCGTGATGCGCCGATCATCATGAACCACTGGACGGGCGTCGTCCTGCACCAGCTGGCCAACCCCGATCCGGCGTTCGACCCGTCCGCGCAGATCTCCGCGCTCGTCACGTCGGTTGTCGGACCGCGCACTGTGGAGGCATCGGCATGAACGGCGAGCGATCGTCCCGTCCCGTCACCTCGTTTCGTCCCGTCACCTCGGTCGTGCTGGACCCCGACCAGGTCTGGCAGGTGATCGACGCGCAGCGGCGCAGCCTGGCCGACCTGCTCGACAACCTGTCGGACGATCAGTGGCGGCAACCATCGCTCTGCGCCGGCTGGACCGTGCGGGACGTCGCCGCCCATCTGACCTTGCAGCAGATCGGCCTCGGTGCCGCGATCGCGATGCTGGCGAGGTGGCGCGGCAGCCTCGACCGGACCATCCAGGATGTCGCCTGCCGCCGCGCCGCCGCGCTGACGGACGAGCAGATCATCGCTCAGATCCGGGGCATGGTGGGATCGCGGCGGCACAACATCGGGGTCACCTATCTGGAGACGCTCACGGACATCCTCGTCCACGGGCAGGACATCGCCGTCGCCCTGGGGCTGCGCCATGACGTGCCGTCGCATGCCGCGGCGGTCGCCGCCAGCCGGGTGCTGTCCATGCGCTGGCCTCGGCCGCTTCCCTCGATCCGGAAGGTGACGGGGCTCCGGTTGGTCGCGACCGACATGCCCTGGTCGGTCGGGCGCGGGCCTGAGGTTCGGGCGCCGATGGGCGTGCTTCTGTTGGTGTGCGCCGGACGTCTCGCCGGACTGTCCGAGCTGACCGGTCCTGGTGCCGGTGAGCTCGTCGCACGACTCTCAGCCCCCGCGTAGACCGCGTTCATCGGCCGCTGCGTAGCCGTGTTGGTCGGCCGCTGCGTAGCCGTGTTGGTCGGCCGCTTGCGTAGCCGTGTTGGTCGGCCGCGTTGTGGGTGTGCTTAGGTCGTGCGCTTAGATCGTGCGCTGAGTGCGCTGAGGTCGTAAGCGCGGGCGTTGACGCGTGGCTCGTGGTGCAGGGGGCGCAAGCCAATGATCAGCCCCGCGCCTGGGCGTGGGGCTGATCAATGTGGGATCTCTGCGCCAGGGTCGTGGCGCGAACATGGCGGCACGACGACGGGGGCATCCGTTGGCGGGATCCCACCAAGTCGGTTTGAAGTTTCCTAGGGGAGCCTTGCGCTCCGTCCGGCGCTAGATGCGCTCGGCGTCAGGCTCAGTAGTGCCTCGCACGGCGGGCACGCTCGTGCTCGCGCACCAGTGCCGCGGCGTAGCCGTGGGAGAGGTTGTGCTCTTCGGCCAGCCACGAACTGCGTTCCTCGCAGCGGGTGAACGACGGGCCGTTCTCGATGGCGGTGAACCACTCGGGGATGTCACGTCCTGTGACTTGCGGAATGCGGGCTATCAGCTTGCTGTGCGTCTCCGGCGAGTGGTTCAGTGACAATTGGCACCTCCAGGTCGCGGGGCTCTTCCTGCTGACTCTGCAACAGGAGTCCGGATGTGACAACCCCCTAACGGGGACCTATCTTTTACGTTACGTAGATCGTTAATAACGGGGATGTCCTCCGGAAACCCGCAGGTAGGCGCCGGGTCGGCGTACACCCGCCGTACAACCCGGCGGGGCGAGCGGACGGCCCGCAGCGGAGGCGCCTGGGCGTTCCGCGGCGGGGCCGTCGCTCGACCTGGCGTTGCGAGGGTGTGCTGGCGTTACGAGAGCGTCCTTCGTTGCGAGGGCGTCTGGTGCTACGAGGGCGTCTGGTGTTACGAGAGACGCTCCACCACCATCGCCATGCCCTGGCCGCCGCCGACGCACATCGTCTCCAGCCCGAACTGCTTGTCGTGGAACTTCAGGCTGTTGAGCAGCGTGGAGGTGATGCGGGCGCCCGTCATGCCGAACGGATGGCCGACCGCGATCGCGCCGCCGTTCACGTTCAGCTTGTCGAGGTCGATGCCGAGATCCGCGGCGGACGGCAGCACCTGCGCGGCGAAGGCCTCGTTGATCTCGACGAGGTCGATGTCGTCGATCGTCATGCCGGCCTTTGCGAGAGCTTTGCGCGACGCGCCCACCGGACCGAGGCCCATGATCTCGGGGGACAGGCCCGTGACGCCGGTCGAGACGATCCTGGCCAGCGGCGTGATGCCGAGTTCCGCGGCCTTCGTGTCGCTCATGACGACCACCGCGGCGGCGCCGTCGTTCAGCGGGCAGCAGTTGCCGGCGGTGACCGTCCCGTCCGGGCGGAACACCGGCTGGAGCTGCGAGACCTTCTCGTAGGTGGTGCCGGGCCTGGGTCCGTCGTCCTTGGCGAGGACGGTGCCGTCCGGGAGCGTCACCGGAGTGATGTCCTTCTCCCAGAAGCCGTTGGCGAGCGCCTTCTCGGCGAGGTTCTGCGAGCGGACGCCGAACTCGTCCTGCGCCTGCCGCGAGATGTCGCGCAGGCCCGCCACGTTCTCGGCGGTCTGGCCCATCGCGATGTAGATGTCCGGGAGGCTGCCGTCCTCGCGCGGGTCGTGCCACGTGGGCGAGCCGCCCTCGCCCGCCTTGGCCGTGCGGTCCTGGGCGTAGGCGAACTGCGGGTTCTGAGTGTCGGGGAGGCCGTCGCTGCTGCCCTTGGCGAACCGGCTGACGGTCTCGACGCCCGCCGAGACGATGACGTCCGCCTCGCCCGTCTTGATCGCGTGGAAGGCCATCCGGGTCGTCTGGAGAGAGGACGAGCAGTACCGGGTAAGGGTGGCGCCGGGCACGTCGTCCCAGCCCAGCAGCACGGCCACGACGCGGGCCATGTTGTAGCCCTGCTCGCCGCCGGGCAGGCCGCAGCCGAGCAGGAGGTCGTCGATCTGGCTCGGGTCCAGTTGCGGGACCTTGGCCATCGCGGCTGTGATCATCTGTGCGGTGAGGTCGTCGGGCCGCATCTCCTTGAGCGACCCCTTGAATGCGCGGCCGATCGGTGAACGCGCGGTTGCGACGATGACTGCCTCGGGCATGTGCGGGTCTCCTGTCTCAGCGGCCGATCCTGTAGCGACCACGACCACACCGATCGGTCTCACGGCCCCGCCCCCAACGTGCCGTATGACCGCGGGCCGGGACACCGCCGCTTGGTCGGTTTGGCGGCCGTATCACGTTCCGTCGGTGTTACTCATCGGTCACCAGCAATCTAGCCGCTGCCCCGGCGGTACTTATAGGGCGGGTCCCCTTTGTGTTGACATTGGGTCCAATTGTGGCTGGTGTTGCTCGGCTTCCGCTCCTGCTGGTCTCCGCTGGCCCGTGCTGCGCTGCGCTGGCCTGCGTTGGTCTCCGCTGGTCCCGGTCTGGGGATGACATCCGCCTCATGTGGGCGGGACCGCGAGCGCCAGAACCTTTACACGGCCCCGCCGGGCGGCCGCCGCAAGCGCGGGCGGCGGCCGTGCGGCGGGGTCGAATGACCGACCGGGGCTCGTCGACGGTGACCGGACGGGCCCCGGTCTTCGTTCTTATTTCGTTTTCGATTCTTTGCCGTCAGAATGCCGTGTGTTTGTTGGCGGATTCAGATTGACGGAATTCAGGTTCGGGGGCGGGGGCGGCGCTGCGTACGGGGCCGCCCCTCCAAAGTCAAGGGCGCTTCGCGTCGCTTCGCGATGGGACTCCGTCCCACCCTTGACTTCGGAGCCTCTACGGCCCCTGGGAGCAGCTTTCATCGGGCAGGCTCCGCCTGCCCGATGAAAGC
>NZ_VCKW01000328.1 GCF_005889715.1 Actinomadura soli | reverse complement strand
ACCCCACCCCGGACCCCCGACACTCGCCCGGCGCCCAGCCCTTAGCGCGACCCCACCTCACGCACACCCGCACCCCGCACCAACCCGCGCCTCGCACCACCCGCGCCTTCCGCGCGCCCGTGCCTCGCGCGCCGTGCCGCGCGCTCACTCGCGCCTCGCGCCGACCCCGCGCCTCGCGCCGACCCGCGCCATCCGCTCATTCGCGCCTTGTGCTGACTCGCGCCCTCCACGCACCGTGCCGCGCGTGCACCGTGCCGCGCGCTCACTCATGCCTTCCGTTCACCGGCGCCTTGTGCTCGGTCGCGCCTTCCGTTCGCTCGCGGCTCGCGCTCGTTCATGTCTCGTGCTCAATGGTGGCTCGAGCTCACTCGCTCCTGGTGCTTGCCGGGACTTGCGTGGCTCGGGGTTTTCGCGAGCTCGCGCCGTTGCTTCGGGGGTTGTTCGACTATCCGTTCTGTGAGGCTTCGTGGTGCGTGGCGACTGGGTTCGTTCGCGTTGGAGGGATGTCTCAGGGCGTGTTCTTCGCCACCTTTTCGTTCGGGTTCGCCGCGGCCGTCGGCCTGTTCCGAGCGGTGTCGTCCGACTGTGGTTGGTGTCGTGTTTTCGGACGATTCGTTGGACTCATCGGGCTAAAGAGTGCCCATGTAGCTGGCGATTTGTCCTACTCTTGCCCCTGGGGCGGTGTCGCTGAGCACTGGGTAACGGTCCGATCGCAGATCGTTGTCAGGACTTGACCCGCCTCAGGGTGCACCCGGTATACGGGTCACTCACCTGTATGTCATCGAGGCGGAGGATTCGTTGGGGGGAGCGCCCGGGGCGGCGGCCACCAGTGCACCGGAAGGTGTGCTCGGCGGGCTCGTCAGCCGGACCCTCACCGCAGCGCGGCACGGACCCCTGGGTGTGGTGCTGCGTTTCGCGGCGATGGCCATCGCGGCCGTCGGCGCGTCATGGATCCACCGTGTCAACGACCCCGGCGTGCTCTGTCCCCTACGGGCGCTCACCGGAATTCCGTGTCCCATGTGCGGGAGCACCACAGTGTTCATCGAGCTTGGCGGGGGCCGTCCGGCCCAGGCCGTGCTGGCGAACCCGGTGGCGTTCACCGGCGCGATCGCCGTGGCGCTCGCACCCCTGGGACCGGGAGGACGGTGGTGGGCACTCCAGCCGAAGACCCGTGCCTGGATGCTCGGCACCGCCCTCGTGGGGTCGGAGCTGTGGCAGCTCGTCCGGTTCGGAGTTCTGCGGGTTTGAGCTGTGGCCGGTCCTCGGCCAGACTTGCGGAGCCCACCGGGTCCGGCGGGCGTCACACAACCACAGGGTCAATCAATAAGGAGCAAGTGTGGGTAACCCCTACGACCCCTACGGTCAGCAGCCGGGCTACGGGCAGCAACAGCCCGGGTACGGCCAGCAGCCCCCAGCCCAGCCCGGCTACGGTCAGCCGGCCCAGCCCGGCTATGGCCAGCCCCCCGCGCAGCCCGGGTACGGCCAGCAGCCTCCGGCGCAGCCGGGTTACGGCCAGCCGCCGGCGCAGCCGGGCTACGGCCAGCAGCCTCCCGCCGCGCAGCCCGGGTACGGCCAGCCGCCGGCGCCGCCGGCCCAGGCCGGCTACCAGGAGGTGCACCACCACCACTACGGCTCGACCGGCCAGCTGGCCGAGTGGGGCTCGCGTGCGGGCGGCTACATCATCGACATCCTGATCATCGGCGCTCCCGCCGGCGTGCTGTACTTCATCGCCGGCCTCCTCGCCGGCTCGGGCAGCGGCGGCGCCGCGGTGATCGCGCTGCTGTTCTACTTGATCGGGTTCGCCGTCTACGTCGGCGCGTTCCTGTGGATCGTCTACCAGGAGGGCACGACCGGCCAGTCCATCGGCAAGAGGCAGATGGGAATCCGCCTGGTCAGTGCGCAGACCGGCCAGCCGATCGGGTTCGGCATGGCATTCGTCCGCAAGATCGCGCACTTCCTTGACGGCATCCTGTGCTATGTCGGCTACCTCTGGCCGCTGTGGGACGACCGCAAGCAGACCTTCGCCGACAAGGTCTGCAACACCCTCGTGGTCCGCAACTGACCGCTGACCCGCGAGCCGGGGTTCAATCCCCTTGCACGACCTGAGCGGGGCGTCCCTTCCGGGGCGCCCCGTTTGCTGTGGGCGAGGTTCTTTGGCCCGGCCCCCTATGGCTGGGCGCCTGCGGGATGCGTCTTCTACGGGACGGGGTCGAACGCGCTGTTGCAGGCGGCGACGAGAGCGCGCCGGACGGCCCCGTCCAGCAGCCGCAGGGCCTCACCCCGGCGCCTCATCTGGTCGGCGCTGAGGCCACCGTCGTCCATCTGCCGGGCCAGGTCGACGACGAGGGACAGCCGACCCGCGAGCGCGGCGACGCGGTGCGCGCGGGGCGGGTAGCCGGGGGCGAGCGGATGGTCGCCGCGGTCCGGGTCGCGCAGCGCGGCGAGGGCGTCGGGGATCTCGGGCGGCGCGCCGGCGAGGTCGTCAACGGTCAGCAGCGCCTCGGTGGCGTCCCGCATCGCGAGGGTGAGCTGCCGGTCGGCGTCCGCGAGGGACGGGACGTCGGGCGCGCCGGGCGACGCGTCATGGGTCGTCCAGCGGACACCGACGTACGACGACCCGCGCAGGTCCTCGGACGGGACGAGCCCGATCGCCCGTTCGCCCAGCACCACCACGACGGCCGCGCCCGCGTCGATCGCCGCGTGGTTCAGGTCCGGCGGGCCGCTCAGCCCGAGGGGGTCGCCGGGCGCGGGCAGGGCGAGCCGCAGCGCCGCCATCCCGCCGACGCGCAGGTCACCGAGGCCGCGGCGCAGCGTCACCTCGGCGGGCTCGCCGCCCAGGATCTGCGGGCCCGCGCTCTTCTCGACGGCGTCGACGGCCTCGTCCAGGCCGACGTGTCCGGTCAGCCAGGCATTACCCCAGGCGACCAGCGCGGTCGCAGCGTCCTTGCTCATCGCCGTTCCCAATGCTCCCTGATCGGCATGCGACCCACCATAAGCGCTCGGACCGACGGTGCCGCAGTGCGTAACGAACCTCTCGCGCCGCCGCCGGATCCCCGGACCGCCGACACCGAGCCGCCACCGCTGGACCTTCGGGCCGCCTCCGCCGGATCCTCGGGTCGCCGTCCCGGGCGGTAAACCCGGGGGCCACGCCCGAGCCGGAATCGCATAGGTTCTCTTCTGAGGATCGGGGACACCCGGGATTGGGGACGAAGGCGCGCGATGGCCGGCGAGGTACTTCAGCTCCGCGGAGTCGGGGTCAGGCGCGGCAGGGCGACCCTGCTGCGCGATGTCACGTGGACGGTGAACGAAGGCGACCGGTGGGTCATCGTCGGCCCGAACGGCGCGGGGAAGACCACCCTGCTCCAGATCGCCGCCACGATGATGCATCCGTCCGACGGCACGGCCCTGATTTTGGAGGAGGAACTCGGCCGCACGGACGTGTTCGAGCTGCGTCCCCGGATCGGCCTCGCCAGCTCGTCCCTCGCGGAGAAGGTCCCGGCCGACGAGAAGGTCATCGACCTGGTGCTGACCGCGTCGTACGCGATCATCGGACGCTGGCGGGAGGAGTACGACTCGACGGATGTGAGCCGCGCCGTCGCGCTGCTGGACGCGCTCGGCTGCTCCGACCTGATCCGGCGCACGTTCAGCACGCTGTCCGAGGGTGAGCGCAAGCGCGTCCAGATCGCCCGCGCCCTGATGCCCGACCCGGAACTGCTCCTGCTGGACGAGCCCGCCGCCGGCCTCGACCTCGGCGGCCGCGAGGACCTCGTCACCCGCCTAGCCGCCCTCGCCGACGACCCCGCCGCGCCCACGATGGCGATGGTCACGCACCACGTGGAGGAGGTCCCCGAGGGCTTCACGCACGCGCTGCTGCTACGCGGCGGCGAGGTCGTCGCACAGGGCAAGGTGGACGAGGTGTTCACCAATGAGCACCTGTCGGACACCTTCGGCATCCCGCTCGCCATCGACCGCCAGAACGGCCGCTGGTACGCCCGCTCCACCCGCTGACCCTCCCGGCCCTGGCCTAGGCCCCGGCCCCGGCCCCGGAGCCCATCCGCTCGGTCTGGAGCCCGTCCGCCCGGGTCAATACCCGTCCGTCCGGTCCGGAGCCGGGCAGCGCGGCGCAGAGCCCGCCACCCGGTCCGGAGCCCGTCTGCCCGGGTCGGAGCCTGTCCGCTCGGTCCTGAGACTGGCCGTGCGGTTCAGTGCCGGGCAGTTCGGTTCAGTGGGCGGCCACTCGATTCAGTGGCTGGCCGCTGGGTGAGCCGCGCGGCGTTGGGTTGCGTCGCTGGATCCGGCTCCGGCTGTTCGGCGGCCGTGCGGCCGTGTTCCGCGGCGCTGAGCCCGGTCGCTCGGCCGGTTGTTGGGGCGGGTGGTCTGCCCGTTGAAACGGGGTGGTTCGTCCCAGATGCACCCCCAGTCGACGGTGCTGGACGGCGGTGTCCCTACGATGTGTGCGCCGTAGTGAACTCTTAGCGCCGGGGTGGAGCCGACTTGAACCTGCTGGACGCGGTCGCCGTGTTCGCGGCCGGGGTCGCCGCCGGCGGCATCAACACGGTCGTGGGTTCCGGCTCGCTGATCACCTTCCCGACGCTGGTGGCGCTCGGCTACCCACCCGTGGTCGCGAACGTGTCCAACAACATCGGGCTCGTCCCGGGGAGCGCGACCGGCGCGTACGGCTACCGCGAGGAACTGAAGGGGCAGCGCGACCGCCTCCTGCGGCTCGGTGCCGGCTCGCTCATCGGCGCCGTGATCGGCGCACTTCTCCTCCTCGGCCTTCCCGCCGAGGCGTTCGACGTCATCGTCATCGCGCTGATCGGAATCGCGGTGGTCCTGGTGATGGTGCAGCCGCGACTGCAGAAGTGGGTGCTGCGCCGCCGTGAGGGCGGCGAGCACCATCCGCACGGCGGCGTGACGCTGTGGATCGCCGTCCTGTTCGCGGGCATGTACGGGGGCTACTTCGGCGCCGCGCAGGGCGTCATCCTCATCGCGCTCCTCGGCATCATGCTGGACGAGGATCTGCAGCGCGTGAACGCCGCCAAGAACGTCCTGTCCGCCATCGTGAACGGCTCGGCGGCGGTGCTGTTCACGCTCATGTGGCTGATCTCGGACACCGAGATCAGCTGGTGGGCGGTGCTGTTGATCGCGTCCGGCGCCACGCTCGGCGGGCTGATCGGCGCCCGCGTCGGCCGCCGCATCCCGCCGCTGGTGCTGCGCGGCGTCATCGTGGTCGTCGGCATCGCGGCGATCGTCAATCTCCTGGCCTGACCAGCGCATTCTCGGCGACGTGCAGGGTTGGCCGCCCGACCTTCCGGGTATAAGTCGAATATACGTTCGACTACCGGAGGTTCGCGCGGATGAAGGGCGACAGGGTCGAGATCGTCATCGATGCCGGTGGCGAGGGGACGCGGACGTACGAGGTCGTGGCGAGCCGGGCCGGTCGCCGCGTGGAGATTGCGACCCGGCGCGGAGTCGTGGAGGTCAGTGAGGTCACCCGCACCGGCACCGCCGTCCGCACGGCGCGCTTCATGTCCAGCCGGGTGCTGGCCCTGGTCGAATACCCCACGTCCGACCAGCCCCACGAAAACGAATAACCGGCACGCGTGGCGGCGTCATGGGCTAGGATCGAACATATATTCGAGTAGCTCAGTGGATGCAGCGGCCGGACCGGACGCCCGGGCCGGCCCGACCTTCGACGTAAGGCGGCCCTGCCCATGACAGCATCGCCCGACGTCCTCGCGACCTCCCTCAATGCCATCAAGAGCTCCCAGGCGCGGCAGCGCCCGGTCGTCATGATCACCTACACGGCGGACGGTCCGCCCCGGGTCTGCGTTCCCGACATCGGAGAACTGCGCGTGATCGACGGCCGGCTGCTGCGCGTGGCGATCTGGCCCGACAGCCCCACCGCGGCCGACCTGGACCGCGGCGTGCCCGTCCTGCTGATCGTTCCCGCATCGCCGGACGTCCATCTCATCCGCGCCACGGCTCGCCGGCTGACCGGCGCCGCCATGGTGTGGGCCCACTTCGACCTCACGATCACCTCGGCGCGGATCGCCACCCGCGGCACCGCGCCCGCTCCCTTCACCCAACCCGCACGTCCCAGCGATGAGCCTGCCCCCAGCGGAGAGGTCCTGACGAGCGTCCGCCAGAAGCGCCTGGTCAGGATGCTCAGCTAGCCCCCCGGAGAAGCCAGGAAGGAGTGAGCCAGGGCCCGACTCTCGGGTCGGGCCGGAGGCCCGGGCCCTGGCTCACTCAAGCACTGCTATGACCGCATATCTGAGAGCCCACGTGGCACGCCGCTCATGGCTCGATAGGCCGTACCACCTGGTCAGGCCGTCCTGGCGGGTTGCGGCTTGCCCGGACGCCCGTGCGGGACGCTGCTTGCGTGCTGGCCGGTGGGGTGCGTCTGGGGCGAGTCGTCTAGGCCGTGTCTCAAAGTGCCGTCATAGCGCTCGCCTGGCGGCTCGCGACCGCGGCGGGCCGTGCGGGAGCGCGGCGTCGCCTCATGAAACTGCCCATTCTGGCTCGCTTCGGCGTCGCTGCATCAGGCGAGCCGGATGCCCGCGCGTGGGCCGAGGCCCAGTTTGAGATACGTCCTAGGTGGGCTGTGGCCGCGCCTAGGAGCTCGTGCGGGTGGCTGCTCGCGGGTGTGGGAGGTTGCGGCTGGCCATGGTGTCGGGTGCGCTGCGGCGCTTTCGGTGGTCTGTGTGGGATGTGGCGTGCGATGCGGGTCGTCAGGCTGGGTGGTGAGTTCGTTTAGGAGGCTGGACGCGGGCTGCTCCAGCGGCGAGATCACCTGCGGTTCCCGGCGACGTCCGGCGACGTCCGGCGACGGCCGGGGACGTCCGGGGACGTCCGGGGACGTCCGGGGACGTCCGGGGACGCTCGGGGGTGCTGACCGGCGTGGTCAGTACGGGCGGACCTGGACGGTGCCCTCGTCCGTCACGCGGGCCTCGAAGGCGGGCTGGCGCGCGGTGGCGGGGCCGTGCACGACCGAGCCGTCCTGGACGCGGAACGTGCTGCCGTGCCAGGGGCAGATGACGCAGGTGTCGGCGTTGTCGTCGGTGACGATGCGGCCCTGGTGGAGCGGCCCGGCGAGGTGGCTGCAGCGGTCGGCGAGGACGTGGATGTCGTCGCCCGTGCGCAGGACGAACAGGCCGATGTAGCCGAGGCGCCGATGGACGGGCCAGCCGTCCGGGAGTTCCTCGGCGGCGCAGAGGTCGTGCCAGCCGAGCGGGACGAGGTGGCCGACCTGGTCGGCGTGGCTGGCGCCCGCGGCCTGGCGGAACGCCAGGTGGCCGCCGAGGTAGGCGCCCGTGAAGAGGGCGGTGAGGCCGGCGAAGCCGAAGGCGCGTCCGGCGGTGTCCCGTCCCTGGCAGCGGGCCACGAGGGACATGGAGTACAGCGTGCTCGCCGTCGTCATCCCCGCCGCGTGGACGAGCCCGACCCGCTGCTGCTCGCGATGCAACGCGGACCAGTCGGCGATGCCGGTGAGGACGGCCGGAACGGCGCTCGCCAGCCCGGCCGCCACGAGCGTCTGGGACGCCCGGCGCCCGCCCGGCATGAGGTCGAGGACGGCCGCGGACACCCAGAACCCAATGGGCAGGTCCGTGAGAGGGGGGTGGGCGGGATGCCCGAAGGGGACGCCG
>NZ_VCKW01000327.1 GCF_005889715.1 Actinomadura soli | reverse complement strand
TACCTGGCTCGCCGGTCAGCAGGTGGTAGGTGAGCGCGCCCAGGCCGTACACGTCGGAGCGCCGGTCGGGGGCGCCGTCGATCTGGCCCTGCTCGGGGGCCATGTAGCCGGGCGAGCCGGCGGGGAGCGTCAGGCTCGACAGGCGGTCCTCGGTGCGGGCGATGCCGAGGTCGGAGATCATGAGCCGCTCGCCGCCGCCGGACGACGAGCGCAGCAGCACGTTGGACGGCTTGAGGTCGCGGTGCACCACGCCCAGGTCGTGCAGCTCCTGGACGCCCCGGATGATCTCCCGGGCGGTGCGCAGCGCCTCGTTCAGCGGGAGCGGGCCGTCCGCGAGCCGCTCGGAGAGGGTGCCCCGGTCGGCGTAGGTCATCACGAAGTAGGGGCGGCCGTCCGGCAGCTCGCCGATGTCGAAGACCTGGACGACGCGGTGCGAGTCGGCCCGCCGCAGCAGCCGGGCCTCCTGGACGAACCGGTCCCGCACGTCGGTGCGCAGCGTCCAGTGCTCCCCCAGGATCTTGATCGCGACGGGGGAGTCGAGCTCCGGGTCGTGCGCCAGCCAGACGGAGGCGAACCCGCCCGATCCGAGGAGGCGGTCGATCCGGTAGCGGCCGGCGGCTGTCGGGTACTCCACGCCTCCCAATGATGAACGATGGGCGTCGGCGGATGCAGTGTCTTGCCGTGAACGGCCGGACGCGTCGCGTATACGCCCGGGCCGGAATGTCGTGTTGGACGGGGATGTTCTAAAGAGTTGCCCGGAAAACGGATCGCTTTCCGTAGGGCGCTCCGGCTACGGTTCGTAGGTTTGCGGGGTGCGCGGGGGCCTGCCGGGCGGACAGGGCCCGCCCCCTGTCTTTTATCTTTGTCGATGGTTATGAGGACGAGTGTGAGATCGCCGCTCGCCGACGTGCGTGCGCGGCTGCCGCGGCTGATGCTGCGCGACCAGCACCGGCTGCGCCGCCGGATCGACGGCGTGCAGAAGATGCGGGACGCCGGGCGGCGCGCCAAGGCCGCCGAGGAGATCACCGCCGATGTCGACGCCGCGGAGCGGCGGGTCGAGCGGCGGCGGCTCGCCGTGCCCGCGATCACGTATCCGGCGCAGCTCCCGGTCGCGCAGAAGAGGGACGACATCCTCGCCGCGATCCGCGACCACCAGGTCGTGATCGTCGCGGGGGAGACGGGGTCCGGAAAGACCACCCAGATCCCGAAGATCTGCCTTGAGCTGGGCCGGGGCGTGCTCGGCTCGATCGGGCACACCCAGCCGCGCCGGCTCGCGGCCCGGACGGTCGCCGACCGTATCGCCGAGGAGCTCGGCACCGAGCTGGGCGACGCGGTCGGGTACAAGGTGCGTTTCACCGACCGGTCCAGCGACGACACGCTCGTCAAGCTGATGACGGACGGCATCCTGCTCGCCGAGATCCAGACCGACCGGCTGCTCCGCCAGTACGACACGCTGATCATCGACGAGGCGCACGAGCGCAGCCTGAACATCGACTTCCTGCTCGGTTACGTCAAGGAGATCCTGCCGCGCCGCCCCGACCTCAAGGTGATCATCACTTCGGCGACGATCGACCCCGAGCGGTTCTCCGAGCACTTCGGGGACGCGCCGATCGTGGAGGTGTCCGGGCGGACGTATCCGGTCGAGGTGCGCTACCGGCCGGTGGCCGACCCGGACGACCCGTCCGCCGATCCCGACCGCGACCAGATCCAGGCGATTCTGGACGCCGTGGACGAGCTGGGCCGTGAGGCGCCCGGGGACGTGCTGGTGTTCCTCAGCGGCGAACGGGAGATCCGCGACACCGCCGACGCACTGACCAAGCACTTCACGCGGCGGCGGGACGCGGCCGAGGTCCTGCCGCTGTACGCGCGGCTGTCGTCCGCCGAGCAGCATCGCGTGTTCCAGGCGCATCGGGGCCGCCGGATCGTGCTGGCCACGAACGTCGCGGAGACGTCGCTGACCGTCCCGGGGATCAAGTACGTCGTCGACCCGGGCACCGCGCGCATCTCCCGGTACAGCCACCGGCTGAAAGTGCAGCGGCTGCCGATCGAGCCGGTGTCGCAGGCGTCGGCGAACCAGCGCAAGGGGCGCTGCGGCCGCGTGTCCGAGGGCGTGTGCATCCGGCTGTACTCGGAGGACGACTTCGAGTCGCGTCCCGAATTCACCGACCCGGAGATCCTGCGGACGAACCTCGCGTCCGTCATCCTGCAGATGACGTCGCTGGGGCTCGGCGACATCGCCGCGTTCCCGTTCGTGGAGCCACCGGACCGGCGCAACGTCAAGGCCGGAGTCGACCTGCTGCATGAACTCGGCGCCATCGACCCGTCCCAGCAGGACCCGCGCAAGCGCCTCACCCCGCTCGGCCGCCGCCTCGCCCAGCTTCCCGTCGACCCCCGGCTCGGCCGGATGATTCTGGAGGCCGACAAGAACGGCTGCGTCCGCGAGGTGCTGATCATCACGGCCGCGCTGTCGATCCAGGACCCGCGCGAGCGTCCCGCCGAGCAGCAGCAGGCCGCCGACGACAGGCACCGCCGGTTCGCCGACCCGACATCCGACTTCCTGGCTTACCTGAATTTGTGGAATTACCTGCGCGAGCAGCAGAAGGAGCTGTCGGGGAGCGCGTTCCGGCGGATGTGCAAGAGCGAGTTCTTGCATTTCCTGCGTGTTCGTGAATGGCAGGACCTGCACGGGCAGCTCAAGCAGGTCGCCAAGTCGCTCGGCGTCACGCTCAACACCGCTGACGCCGCGCCTGAGCGCGTACACGTGTCGTTGCTCGCCGGGCTGCTGTCGCACATCGGCCTCGCCGACGCCGAAAAGCAGGACAGGCAGCGGCGCGGCCAGGAGTACCTCGGGGCGCGCGGCGCGAAGTTCGCTGTCTTCCCCGGGTCGTCGCTGTTCAAGAAGCCGCCGCGCTGGGTCATGTCGGCGGAACTGGTCGAGACGTCCCGGCTGTGGGGCCGCGTCAACGCCAAGATCGAACCCGACTGGATCGAGCCGCTCGCCGAGCACCTCGTCAAGCGCAACTACAGCGAGCCGCACTGGTCGAAGAAGCAGGCCGCCGTCATGGCGCACGAGAAGGTCACGCTCTACGGGGTGCCGATCGTCGCCGACCGCCGCGTCAACTACGGCCGCATCGACCCGGAGCTGGCCCGCGAGCTGTTCATCCGGCACGCCCTCGTGGAAGGCGACTGGGACACCCGGCACCGGTTCTTCCACGACAACCGCGCCCTGCTGGAGGAGGTCGAGGAGCTGGAGCACCGCGCCCGCCGCCGCGACATCCTCGTGGACGACGAGACCCTCTTCGACTTCTACGACGAGCGGATCCCCGAGGACGTCGTGTCCGGACGGCACTTCGACTCCTGGTGGAAGAAGGCGCGGCACGCCGAGCCCGACCTGCTCGGGTTCGAGAAGTCGATGCTCATCAACGAGACGGCGGGCGGCGTCAGCGAGTCCGACTATCCGGACGCGTGGAAGCAGGGCGCGCTGCGGCTGCGCCTCACCTACCAGTTCGAGCCGGGCACGGACGCCGACGGCGTGACCGTCCACATTCCGGTGCAGGTCCTCAACCAGGTCCGTCCGGACGGCTTCGAATGGCAGGTGCCGGGGCTGCGCACGGAACTGGTCACTGAGCTGATCCGGTCGCTGCCCAAGCAGCTGCGGGTCAACTTCGTCCCGGCGCCCGACTACGCCCGCAAGGTCCTCGACCGCGTCGCGCCCCGCACCGAGCCGCTCCTGGACGCCCTCGAACGCGAGCTGACCGAGCTGACGGGCGTCCCGGTCGCGCGGGAGGCGTGGGACCCGTCCCGGCTGCCCGCCCACCTGCGCATCACGTTCCGCGTCGTCGACGACAAGGGCCGCCCGCTCGGCGAGGGCACCGACCTGGACGAGCTGAAACGCCGCCTCGCGGGCAAGGTGCGCGGGACGCTGTCCAAGGCCGCGTCCACCGTCGAGCGTTCCGGCCTGCGCGAGTGGACGATCGGTGAGCTGCCCCGCACCTACGAGCGCACCCAGGCCGGATACGAGGTCAAGGCGTACCCGGCGCTCACCGACGACGGCGAAAGCGTGTCCGTCCGCATGTACGAGACGGAGGCCGAGCAGGCCCGCGCGATGTGGCTCGGCACCCGGCGGCTGATCCTGCTGAACGCGCCGTCCCCGGTGAAGCTGATCCAGGGCCGCCTCACCAACCAGGGGAAACTCGCGCTCAGCCACAACCCGCACGGCTCCGTCGCCGCGCTGTTCGACGACTGCGTCACCGCCGCCGCCGACCGGCTCATCGCCGAGGGCGGCGGCCCCGCCTGGGACGAGGACGGCTTCCGCGCCCTATATGACCGCGTCCGCGCCGACCTGCACGACACGACCGCCGAGATCGTCGCGCTGGTCGAGCGCGTCCTGGCCGAGGCGCACGAGGTCGACCGGCGGGTGCGCGGCACGGCCAGCCTCACGCTCGTCCCGGCGCTGACCGACATCCGCGGACGGCTCGCGGCGCTCGTCCACCCCGGGTTCGTCACCGCGACCGGATGGGCCCGGCTGCCCGACCTGCCCCGCTACCTGCGCGCCCTCCAGATCAGGCTCGACAAGCTCCCCGAGAACCCCGGACGCGACCGGCTGCTCGCGGGCCAGGCCGACGTCCTGGCGCAGGAGTACGAGCAGACGCTGCGCCGCCTGCACCCGTCCCGCCGCGAGGACGAGCCCGCACGCCAGATCCGCTGGATGCTGGAGGAATTCCGCGTCAGCCTCTTCGCCCAGCAACTCGGGACGCGCTTCCCCGTCTCCGACAAGCGCATCCGCAAGGCGATGGCCGCGCTCTAGCCGCCCGGCCGCTCAACGGCCTAGTCGTTGTGGGCGAACAGTTCCAGGTGTGAGCAGTCCGCGCAGCGGAAGGCGCGGATCGGCAGCCGCTGCTTACCGGCGACCCTCGCTCCGCCGAGCGGCCCCCGCTCCAGCGGGCCCGGCACCCAGCTGCTGAAACCGCGGGCCGTGCCGATGTCGTCCACGAACCCCTCCTGCAGGTTCGCGCTTGCGCACCACGTGCACTTCAGCTCCGTCACACCACGATCATAAATTTCGGACGAACCATGATCAATCGTCGGGTAAGACTGACGGCATGGGGTTGAGGGAGTTCTATCCACCGGTCGAGCCGTACGACTCCGGGCTGCTCGACGCCGGCGACGGGAACCGGATCTACTGGGAGACCTGCGGGAACCCGGACGGCAAGCCCGCGGTGTTCCTGCACGGCGGGCCCGGCGGCGGGATCCTGCCCGACCACCGGCGGTTCTTCGACCCGTCCGCCTACCGGATCGTGCTGCTCGACCAGCGGGGCTGCGGGCGGAGCCTCCCGCACGCCGGCGACCCCGCCGTGCCGCTGGAGCGCAACACGACACCGCACCTGGTGGACGACATCGAACGGCTGCGCGAGCACCTGTCCGTCGACCGCTGGCTCGTGTTCGGCGGGAGCTGGGGGAGCACGCTCGCCCTCGCCTACGCGCAGACCCATCCGGGGCGCGTGTCGGAGTTGGTGCTGCGCGGCGTGTGGCTCGTCCGCCCGGACGATGAGGCGTGGGGGTTCACGCCGGCGGGCGCGGCGCACCTCTTCCCGGCCGAGTGGGCGGCCTTCCGGGACGCGATCCCGCCCGCCGAGCAGGACGACCTGATCGCCGCCTACGGCCGCCGTATCGGCGATCCGGACCCGTCCGTCCATCTCCCGGCGGCGAAGGCGTGGATCGGCTGGGAGCTCACCGCGAACACGCTGCTGCCCGTCCCGCCGCCCGAGCTGGACGACACCGACGTCATGGCGTTCGCCCGCATCACGCACCACTACATCGCGAGCGGCGGCTTCCTCCCGGACGAAGGTCTCCTCGCCGGAGTCGACCGGATCCGGCACGTCCCCGCCGTGATCGTGAACGGCCGCTACGACATGAAGACCCCGCCCGACCAGGCGTGGGACCTGCACCGCGCCTGGCCCGAGGCGGACTTCCACATCGTGGAGGACGCGGGCCACGGCGGATCCGAACCCGGCGTCCGCGACCGCCTCATCGAGGCCACCGACCGCTTCGCCGGACGCTGAGATCCCCGGAGCCCTGACGCGGCGGGCGTTTCCGGGACCCGTCCCTCCGCCGTGACCACCGGTGTCGTGTCCGACACGACATGTGCATGCCCACATGTCCCTCCCAAGTCACTGCAGCAACTCGGATCAGTGCGTATGGTTCATTCCATGCCTAACAGCGAAGAGCGCGACAATAGCGGCCCCGAGGGGACGGCCGCGGCTCCCCAGGGCGCGGTCTCCGAAGGCGCGGGGAACGGCGGTGCCGGATCCTCCGGCGCCGGTTCGGCGAACGGCCCCGGCGCGGGCGGTCCGAGCCCGGGAGGCGGCGAATTCAGGGACGCGACGTCCACCGGTGACGCCGATGCCGGGGGCGCCGGCGCCGGATCCGGCGAGTCCACGGAGACGGCGGTCGCCCGGGTGGGCGACCCGGTCACCGTGTGGCCGTGCGCCAACTGCGGGCGTCCCGTCCCGCAGCCCATGGGGGCCGTCCGCGCGGTCCGCTACTGCCAGGACAACGACGGCGCCTGCGCCCGCGAGGCGCGCGACCGCCGCGACCGCGGCCGGGACGCGCCGGGCCTCACCGGTCAGGTCGCCGCCGCCTGGGAGATGGTCGAGCGGCTGGAGAAGGCCGCCGACCTGCTCGCCGACTCGCTGACGTCCGAGCTGAGCGTCGCCGGGGTGGAGCGGCGCGTCGCCGAGGTGCGGGCCGAGGCCGCCCGCGAGCTCGCCATCGCGCAGAGCGAGCGCGACGCGTCCCAGCGCAAGGCCGAGGAGGCGTGGCACGAGGCGTCGTCCGCCCGGCAGCGCGCCGACTCCGCGGAGCGCGACGCCGCCCGCTTCCGCGAAGAGGCCAAGGTCGCCACCGCCAAGCGCGACGCCGCGCAGCAGGCGTGGGAGGAGGCGCACGAGGTCGCGCAGCAGTCGATGACCGCGAAGCTGGCCGCCGAAAGCGAACGCGACCGCGTCGCCGCCCGCGAGACCGAGTTGCTCGCCGCGCTGGAGAGCACCCGCGCCGAGCTCGTCGGCCTGCACTCCAAGCTCGCCGAGGCGGAGGGCGCCGTCGAGGCGCAGCGCGTCGAGGCCGCCGTCGCCAAGCAGGGCGCCGAGGACCTGCGCAACGCGATGCGCGACACCGAGGCGCAGCGGCAGCGCGCCATGCAGACCGCGAGCAAGGCCGAGGCCGAGCGCACCGCCGCGATGCGGGCCCAGTCCGAGGCGGAGGCGGAGTCCGTCCGCGCCAACGCCCGCGCCGACGAGGCCGTCAAGGAACGCGATGCCGCGCAGGCCCACGCCCACGCCGTGACGGCCGAGCGCGAAGAACTGACCACCAAGATCAACGATCAGGCCGTCCAGCTGCGGCAGCTGTCGCAGTCGGTCGCCGAGCAGCAGGCCGCGCTCACCGCCCTCGCCGAGGAACGCGACGCGGCCCGGGCCGAGGCCGACCGCGCCCGCCGCCAGATCGACCAGTTCACCCAGAACACGCTGTCGTCCAACGTCCCGCCGGGCGGCCGGATGCCCGGCGGCGGCGCCCCGGTGCCGCCCGCGGGCCACGCCGGACCGCCGCCCTCGGCCCCGCCGCCCTCCGGCAGGCCGCCGGCCGGAATGCCGCCCGGCC
>NZ_VCKW01000326.1 GCF_005889715.1 Actinomadura soli | reverse complement strand
GGGTGGTGAGGCGGGGGTTTCGGCGGCGTATGCGACGGCGACTGGGAGCCGACAGGCTCGGGGCGAAAAGGTCTTGGCCGATCTGGAAGGTTCAGGTGGGCGGGCGGATCGCGCGCCTGCGGATCACGCCGTCGACGTTGAAGCGGGACAGGAGTTCGGCGAGTAGTGCGCGTGTTTCGTCGAGGCGATCCCGGCCGAATTCATTGGCCAGTTCCGCGTCGAGGGCCGCGCGGTGTCTGCGGGCGGCGTCGACTGCGGCCTGGCCGTGGCCAGTGAGGTACAGCAGCCTGGTGCGCGCGTCGTTGGGGGAGGGGGTGCGGGTGAGCAGTCCGCGGCGCTCGAGGTCGGCGACGGCCTTGGACGCGGCCTGCTGGCTGACGTTCATCCGTTCGGCGAGGGTGGTGATCGACAACGGTGCGGCGAGGACGTGCTGGATCACGACCCCGTCGTTGAATCGCAGCTCGCTGAAGCCGTCGGCCGCCAACCGCTGCTGAACCTCGTCGGCCATGGCCCAGCCCACGAACAGGGCGGCAAGTGACAGGTCGATGTTCTCGGACGTAGGATGCACAACCATGGTTGTGAAACCTAGCAACCAGGCCGACGGCTCCGAGCTCGCACGCTACGACCTCACTGAGGACGCCTCCACCGAGACGGCCATGGTGTTCGGCGAGCTCTACCGCAACGGCGCCGAATGGAAGTTCCGCGCCGTCGGCCAGGGATACGCCTCCGGCCTCTCGGGGGTGGCGAAGGACTTCGGCGTCAACGTCTGACGCCGGGCGCGTGGACGGGCCGCGCGCCCGGCCCCGTCCGCTATGGAGTGTATTGGCGGCAGACGCCGGTGAAGACGGCGGCGAGTTCGGTGCCGAGGACGGACGCCGTCAGCTCGGCCGCGGCCATGCGCATTCCTGGACGAAACCGTTCGGCCACCGGCACCTGCGCATGGACTGCGCCGAGCAGGCCGACACCCCACCCGAACAGCAGGAACTCGCCTGGCGGCGATTCACCACCGCAGGAGCGGACTAGTCTGTTCGTTTGCAAATAGAACAAGTCCGAGGATGGTGAGCTGATTCTCCAGCCTGCGTTCATAACGGGGGTAGAACTGGTCGAGGTGGCATCGCCGGTGTCAATCGCCGATCCCGCGAGCTTTTCCGGGGATCGGATCGCGGGTTGAGCCGGACGTGGGGCCCCTGGACAGGCGCCTGACCACGGAGGCGAAGTCGGCGACGGACTGGTTGGTGGTGTTCACCGGCCAGCAGAGGGCGATGCGCAGCGGTGAGACGTCGTCCACGGGCACCCAGGCCAGATCCGGACGGCTGTAGTGCAGTGTCATCGACTCGGGGCTGAGGCAGATCGCCCGGCCGGAGGCCACGTGTTCGAGCATCTCCTCGACGTTGTCGTTCTCTGGTCCCCACAGCGGCTTTCGTCCGTCGGGACGCGGGTTCACCGCCCACCAGTCGACCCAGTCCCTCGGTGCCCGCCGGGTCCAGGCGATCGGGTCGTCGTTCAGCTCCAGGATCGAGATCGTGTCCCGTCCGGCCAGCGGATGTCCGGTGGCCAGCCCGGCCATCCTCCGCTCGACGGCCACGACCTCGGTGTGCAATCCGGTGGTGTCGGCGGGCAGCCAGATGAAGGCGACATCGACCAGCCCTTCGTGGAGCGCCATCACCTCCCCGCCCCACTCGAAGCGCTTGGGCTCGACGGAGGAATCGGGGTGCCGCCGCATGAACTCGGTGTAAGCCTGGGTGGCCATCGTCCCGGCGCCGGAAGCCTCGAATCCGACTCGCAGGATTCGGGACCTGGCCGCGGCCACGAGGCGCGCGGCGCGCTGGGCCGCCTGCCAGTCGGCGATGAGCTGCCGCGCGAGCGGGAGGAGCGCCTCGCCCGCAGGGGTCAGCAGGACCTCGCGACCGGTCCGCTCGAACAGCGGCGTGCGGAGGTCCTCTTCAAGCTGGCGCATCCTTCGGCTCAGTGCGGGTTGGGAGACGAAGAGCCGTTCGGAGGCGCGGGTGAAGTTCAGTTGTTCGGCGAGTTCGATGAAGTACCGCAGGGATCGCGTGTCCACGTCCATGCGCAGGCCTCCCTGACCCAAGGGCTGATCTAGGCGTCAACTGTATGGGCATGGGTCTCACGCTCCCTTGCCATCTCGGGTGGGACGCCCGCCCTCGGGTCTCCATGCGCTTTTTGCATAGGCAAAGGTCTTGGACTCGCGCGGGGAGCCCGCGCTTTGCTGAGCCCAGCGGACATCCTTCGGCAGCGGAGGCCGCCCCTCGGCTCCGCGGGAGATCCCGCGTCGTCGGGCCGTGGCGCAGGGGCCGCTCGTCGGCCGGGAAGCGAAGGAAAGAAAATGGCAGGAGCTGGAGATTTTGTCATGCGCTTTCGTAAGTACATCGGCTTCGCAATGGTGGCGGCGGTACTGCTCACAGGTTGCGGTAGCGCGGGGGATACCGGCGGTTCACCGGAACATTCCGCAGGCGCCGGCACGGAGGCGGGTGCCTCGGATTCCCCTCGGGCGTCCACCGTCGCCGTGCCCGTCGACAAGGCGGAGGCCGAACGGGTCGCGCGCCGCTTCCTGGACGCGGCCAACGCGGGTGACGCGAAAGGGGTCGAGGCCGCCTTCGCGGAGAACGCCCGGTTCGACAGCGTCGGCCGCGTCTACCCGTCGCGGGCGGACATCATGAATCGCTTCCTCATTCCCGAAGTACTCGACGTCGGCGGCCGCTACAAGGCCATCGGGAGCCGCTGGGACGGCGACCGGTACGTCGTGAGGTACGACTTCAAGACGAGCGGGGGCGGTGGCGAGAGCTTCTCCTACGCATTCCTGATCCAGGACGGGCTGATCCGCGACGTTGCCGGCCGCTACTGAGCCGCTGGTATACGGCGCGCGGAAATCCCGAGATCTGTGGAGAGCCAATGGAGACAGCTCACTCGCGACCGGAGCTCACGTGACCGCTGAACTCACTTCCCGGCAGGGGGACGTCTTCGAATCCGTCAGCCGGCCTGGTCGGGGCCGTGTCCCGGGGTGGGCAATGCGGCCACCGGCGGGTGGAACCGAACCGCAGGTATGGGCACCCATGGCCATCGCGGCGTTGCTGACCGCGTTCGTCGCCTGGGAGCGGAGCAGCCCCGACCCGTTGTGGCCCTTGGCCGTCCTCCGTCTGCGGACGGTACGGTCGGCGACATTGGCGGCGGTGACCTTCTTCACCCCGGTGCTGGGCCTGCTGTTCTTCGCCCCCCTCTAAATGCAGGGCATGCTCGGATACTCGCCGCTGGAGGCGGGTCTGGCGATCGCGTCCCTCACCGGGGTGCCGCAGGCTCGTCACGGCGTCGCCGGCGCATTCAACGTCACCGCACAGCAACTCGGCGGCTGCCTTGGCGTGGCGGCTCTGGTGACGGTCGCCCACACGCCCCCTACGTCTGCCGGCCAGGCGGGCGTGCTGACGGGCTATCACACGGCCTATCTCGTCGGCGCCGCCGTCGCGGCGTTGGGCGCACTAACCATCGCCGTCCTCTCGCTACGACCACCACATGAGCGGGACAAGCGCTGTCCCCGTTTCCGAAGGGAGTTCCTCTTGACCGATATCTCTCGCGCGAGCCTGTTGCGCGCCGTCGGCGTCACCGCGGCCGCCGCGACCATCGCGGGCCCCGAACCTGCCGCGGCGGAGCCCGTCGGCAAGCCTCGCGAGCATCCGAACGTCACCCTGATCCGCAAGTATTACGAGGCCTACGGAAACGGTGATCTCCAGGCGCTGCGCACGAGGTTCTTCGCCCGGGACATCACCTGGACCATCCCCGGACACCATCCCTGGCCGGCACGAAGGAGGGTCCGGACGAGGTGCTGGCCTTCTTCAAGGCGCTCGGCCGGGCGGGCTTCAAGGCCGAGACGATCTTCCTGGCCGCGGACGGCGACTGGGTGGTCGACCTGCACCGCGGGTGGAGCACGAAACCCAAGGGACTGGACATCACCTGGGCGCTGGCCTTCCGCATCGAGGAGGGCCGGATCGCCGAGGCGATCAACTACCCCGGCGACCAGCACGCGGCGGATGCCTACTTCTGGAAGGTCTTCGCGCTGGCCGACCTACCGGACCGGCTCCACCCTCGATCGCGAGGCTGAAAGCGCGTCTCACGCGGTCGACCCCGGCTTTGGCGAGGTCACCGACCTGGAATCCTCGTGTCTTCGATCACGAGGAGAAACGCACGATGCCCAGGAGCTATCCCCGAGTTCCGTCGCAAGGCAAGCGGTTGTCGGCCTCTGAGCGGAGAAAGTCGCTGCCGGTCTTGTCATCAAGTGACTGGTCGGCAATGGCCGTTAGTGAGCCAGCATCAAATAGAGATCACGTTGTGCCGTTCATCGCACGTTGACAGCGGGGTCGGTGAGGCCGGGGCGGCCGGTTTCGGCGTGGCCGGCGAGGCGGCGTACGAAATCGCTGCTGATGTCGCAGGTGATGGTGAGGTCGTACCAGTGCGAAGTGCGCAGCGGTACCAGCTGGTGACTTGCCCGGCTGTTCGGACGCACCTGGATCTTGCGGGTCTGAGAGCCGTAGCCGTCAGTGACAGAGAATCTAACGGCCCGGTCATCCATGTTGATCAGCGTCAACCAGATCACGCCGTGCTTGACGTGGGCCTCGACCTCGACCCGTTCGTCCGTCCTTCCGGCGAACCGGCGCAGGAAGCCGTTCGGACCGTGCACCGACAGGTCGTAGCTCTCGCCGTTCCAGGAACCCGATAGCTCGTGACCGGACTCGACGGTGTACGTGCGCGGATCCTGACCGGCGGCGGTGACGTGGAAGCAGGCTCCCGCCTTGCCGTGGCTGGCGAACTTCAGGGTGATCCGGCCATCGGCGACCTCACCGGCCACGCTCAGGTCGTACGGCAGTGGCCGGGTGAAGCGTCGGCCGCGCTCTTGCTCGAGTGGCTGCGCCGTGGCCGGGATCGCCGGGACGAAGTCCGGGTGCCGATTGTGGTCCGGCGGGTCGTAGTCGTCGGTGTCCGGCAGCCTCGCTGGCCGAGCCTGCGGGTCGGCGAAGTCGAACGCGCTGGTCAGGTCGCCGCACACGGCGCGGCGCCACGGTGAGATGTTCGGCTCGCGCACCCCGAAGCGCTTCTCCATGAACTGGAGGATCGAGGTGTGGTCGAAGGTCTGCGAGCAGACCCAGCCGCCCTTGCTCCAGGGCGACACGATGAACGCCGGGACGCGCGGGCCGAGACCGTACGGCCCGGCCACGTACCCGCCGCCACCCGCGAAGTATTCGGCGGTGGTATCGGCGGTGGAGGCGCTTTCGGTCCGTGGCAGCGGCGGATACGGAGGCACGACATGATCGAAGAAGCCATCGTTCTCGTCGTAGGTGATGATCAGGACGGTCTTGCTCCAGACCTCGGGGTCGGCGGTCAGCGCGTCCAGGACCTTGGCGATGTACCAGGCGCCAAAGTTGGACGGCCAGTTGGAGTGCTCGCTGTACGCCTCCGGCGCGGGAATCCAGGAGATCTGTGGCAGCCGGCCGTTCTTGACGTCGTTCTCAAGGATGGCGAAGTAGCTTTCGCCGTTGATGGCCCTTGTGCCGACACGGGCTTTCTCGAACAGCGGCTCGCCCGGCTTGGCATTGCGGTAGTTGTTGAAGTACAGCAGTGAGTTGTCGCCGTAGTTGCCGATGAACGCGTCGCCGGTCCAGCCCCAGCCCCCGTCGGCGTTCAGGCCGTTTCCCTCGTCCTGGTACACCTTCCAGGAAATTCCCGCCTTCTCCAACCGTTCCGGATAGGTGGTCCAGCCGTATCCCTTTTCCTCGTTCCCAAGGACCGGTCCACCACCGGCGCCGTCGTTTCCGGTGTAACCGGTGAGCATGTAGTAGCGGTTGGGGTCGGTGGCGCCGATGTAGGAGCAGAAGTATCCGTCGCAGATGGTGAACGCGTCGGCGAGCGCGAAATGGAACGGGATGTCTCCCCGGTCCAGGTAGGCCATCGTGTACTTCGACTTCGCCGGAATCCACTTGTCGTAGTTGCCGTTGTTGAACGCCTGCTGGCCGTCGTTGCGGCCGTGTGGAAGCCCATACAGGTACTGCATGCCCAGGTCTTCGACCTCGGGGTGGAACGGCAGGACGTCCGCCGCCCCGTCCGCCTGGTGGTAGATCGGCTTCCCGTCGGGCCGCGCGACCGGCCGGGGGTCGCCCAGGCCGCGCACGCCCGACAACGTGCCGAAGTAGTGGTCGAACGATCGGTTCTCCTGCATCAGCACGACGATGTGCTCCACGTCGCGGATCGTGCCGGTCCGGCGATGCGCGGGTATTTCGGCCGCCCGCGCGATGCTCTGCGGTAGAGCGGCCAGCCCCGCCGTACCTCCAGCCAACTGCAAGAACCGCCGACGACTGACCTCGCTCATACATGCCTCCGCAATGCGAGACGAGCAGAAATCTCAAAGCCCGACAGATCGTCGTTGTCCCTGGTGGCGTGCGCGTGTACGCGCTCGGAACTGCTGCTAAAGCCCTCGCGGACGACGGCACAGCCCTGGGCGGCAGCCCACCTGGGTTGCCGCAGGCCGTGTTTGCTCTGGTCGGCGTAGCTGGGGTGCGTGGACTCGAATTTCCTTCTTGTGGTCGTCCAGGGTGCGGGACGGATGTGCGGTCAGCCGCAGGAAATCGTCGCTTACGACTGCTTGCACGCCGGTTCTGACGATCGTGGACAAGTGGCTGATGTGGGCCACGTGTTCGGCGGGGCGATCCGGACTCGCGGCGAGGTGTGCGCGGTCGGTGTCCTGCTGTGCGGGGTGGTGCGACGCCCTGCCCTCCGCGTCCTCGGGGGCGTGTCCGGCCGCGACGAGCTGGAGCGCCGGATCACGAACCGTGATTCTGGAGCCCCACAGGCGTGCCGGAGTGCGATCAGGTCCCGGTGCCAGCGCGGCACCGTGTCCGGCCGTACCGGGAGCCGCATCCGCCGCAGTATCAGGCATTACGCCTTTCACCTGCCCGGACGTACTTTTCGGCAAGCGCAGGGGCGACCGTCTACGTCATGGACCAGTCGACAGACCGGAACGCTTCGTACCAGCATGTCGCATCCGGTGAAGGGGGTTCGTCACGAGTCGTTGGTGTGGCGTAGGACCTGGGTGCGCACGGGAGAATTCAGACCTTGCAGGATTTGGTTCGCTCGTCCGTCGGCGCAGTCGCGCAGGAGAGCAGCGGTGATGATGGGCGGGACGTGGTTGAGGACCGCGCAGGCGCGTTGGACGGACATCACCTCCAGATGGCGGGAGGCGATGTCGGGTGGAAACGTGCTCAGGATGTCGGCCGCTACACGCTGGTCCGATCGGCGGAGTATCTGAGCGCTCTCCTTGGCGGACATCGCGGCCAGGGTCGCGGCGGCCTTCGTGCGTGCCATGTGGGGGACGGCAGAGGCGGCGCAGGCGGCGGGGAGGCCGCGCATGACGGACGAGGCGGCGCGGGGGTCTGTGGCCAGGGCATCGAGCAGTTCGCCCATTCGAAGGGGGTCGCATGCGGCCACGACGTGCACCGCCTGCGAGACGGGCAGGGCGCGGAGCAGCCGGCCGGCGAAGGCGCGATCTCGTCCGGCAATGGCGTCGCGGATGGCGGCGGGAGGTAGTCGAGCCAGCCGTGCCGCTTCGTTCGCGGGGGGTACGGTCGTGGGGGGCTCGGGGTCGCCGTTCACGCGGATGGGCACCGTGGGGGCGTCGTTCGGACGGGCGGGGGTGGGCGC
>NZ_VCKW01000325.1 GCF_005889715.1 Actinomadura soli | reverse complement strand
GGCGATGGGAGGAGGCCGTCCGATGCGGCTGGGGATCACGATGTTCGCGACGGACCTGACGATGGAGCCGCACGAGCTGGCCCGGGAGGCCGAGGACCGCGGGTTCTCCTCCCTCTACGTCCCCGAGCACACCCACATACCCGTGTCCCGCGAGACGCCGTCCCCGACCGGGCCCGGGAGCCTGCCCGCGGAGTACGCGCGGACGCTCGACCCGCTCGTCGCCCTCGCGGCGGCGGCCGCCGTCACCGAGCGGATCACGCTCGGCACCGGCATCCTGCTGCCCGCGCAGCGCGAGCCGATCGTCACCGCCAAGGCCGTCGCCACCCTCGACCGGCTCGCCGGCGGACGTTTCGCGCTCGGCATCGGCTACGGCTGGAACGCCGAAGAGGGCGCCGACCACGGCGTGCCATGGAAGCGGCGGCGCGCGATGGTGCGCGAGCACGTCCTGGCCATGCGCGCCCTGTGGACGGACGACGAGACGTCCTTCAAGGGCGAGTTCGTCGACTTCGAGGCGAGCTGGTCATGGCCGAAACCGTCCGGTCGGGTGCCCGTGCTGCTCGGCGGCGCGCCCGGCCCCACGCTGTTCGCGCACATCGCCGAGTACGGCGACGGATGGCTGCCGGTCGGCGGCGCCGGCATCCGCGCGGCGCTGCCCGACCTCCGCCGCGCCTGCGAGCGGGCGGGGCGGGCGACGGTCCCCGTGATCCCCTTCGGGACGGAGCCCACCCCGCGGAAGCTCGACTACTACGCCACGCTCGGGATCGAGGAGGTCGTGCTGCGCGTCCCGTCCGCCGGGCGCGACGCCGTCCTGCCCCTGCTGGACGGGTACGCCCGCTCCTACCTGTGAGCCCCGTGAGCCGCCGGGGTCACCGGATCATCCGGAAGCAGAAGAAGGTCGGGAACGTGACGTACTTGCCCTTTCCCGACTTCACCGCGCCCACGATGATGAACACCCACTGCCCGATGAGCAGTTCCAGGTACGGGAGGATGAACAGGGCCAGGAACGCCGGATTGTCGAGCGCGATCGCGGGCGGCACGCAGACCACCGCCACCGCGAGGACGTGGATCAGCAGGGTGATCTGGTAGTTCAGCGCCTGCGCCGCGTGGAACCGGGTGAACGGCTCGGTGTTCTTCTTCACGCAGTAGATGATCAGCGGCGCGAGGAAGCCGATCACGACCATCCCCACGTAGGAGAAGATCGCCCAGGTCGTCTCCTGCGGGGGCTGCTGCGGCATGCCGTACGGGACGCCCGGAGGCCCGTAGCCCCAGCGCGGGTCGTAGTGGCCCTCGGGCGGAGGCTGACCGGGCGGCGGCCCGCCGGGAGGCGGTCCTCCGGGCGGTGGCTGGTCATAAGGCGGTGGCTGGTCGTAGGGCGGTGCTCCCGGAGCCTGCCCGTAGGCGCCCTGATACGGCGGAGGCTGATCGGGCGGGAAATCATCGGGAGGCGGCGGGGCTTTGTCCGTCACTGGTGGTTCCTTCGTTCCTTGACAGGGGCTCCCGGGAAAGGTACTGCAAGAATCTATCTAAACCCGGATCGCGGCCATGGGCGCAGGCGTTCTCGCCAGTTCCGCGTCATTCGGCCGTTGGACCGCTGTATCGATCCTGGGCCGGTCGCCGGTGCACTACGGTCACCGGATATGAAGGGCGACAAGGGGTCCGGTGGCGCCGGAGACGACGCGGGACCGCGGAACCCGTACCGCTGCCAGGCCAGGACTGGGACCCGCCCGAGATCGATTCACAGCCCCCGATGCCCGGCATGCCGATGTCCAAAGACGGCCCGCCCGCGTTCCCGGCCGGCGAGTTCACGTTCGGCCCCGTCTACGAGGGCCCGCCGTCGTACGCGCACGGCGGCGTCTCCGCACTGGTGCTCGACCAGGTCCTCGGCATGGCCGCGGCCGCCACCGGGACACCCGGGATGACCGCGACCCTGGAGCTGCGCTACCGCCGTCCCACACCGCTCCGTGTCCCGCTCCTCGTGGAGGCGAAGGCGAGCCGCGTCGAGGGACGGAAGGTCTACGCGGCCGGGACGATCGCCGCGCCGGACGGCCGCGTCACCGTCGAGGCAACCGCGATGTTCGTCATGCCGCAGCGGTTCGTCACGTCCCAGTACTGACCGTCCCGTACTGACCTCCCGACCCGGGGCCCGGTCAGTACTCGTACACCTTGACCGCCGGGTCCTGCCCGTACCACGACGCGATGACCGACGAGGTGCGGTCGTCGTTGAGGAAGTCGACGCGGAGCCATCGCTCGGCCTGGGTCACGCGCGTCTCGTAGCCGGGGTTGGGCGTCGCCGACACCAGCCGCACCCGGTCCTTCTCGATCGACATGGCGGCGCGGCCGCCGCGGGTGGCGTAGCTGCGCACGTTGTCCGGCGGCTTCGGGGCGGGGTCGTCGTCCCGTCCGGAGGGCTCCGGCGACGGCGAGGGCGACGGCCCTTCGTCCTTGCCCGCGGGCGGGCCGGCCGGCCTGGACGTCGGCAGCCCGATCGAGGTCGGCCCGGGCAGCTCGGACGGGCTGGAATGGATGATCGGACCCGCGATCGGCGGCGGCGCCGACCGGTCCGACACCGCGCTGCGCACCACGTCGCGGACCCCGAGCCAGGAGAGCGCCACCGCGAGCGCGGTCACCCCGGCCCAGGGGGCAACATACGACATTGCGCGACGCATGGGCACATGGTGGCATACGGTTCCGCCATGGCGAGTGTTCTGGTGGTCGAGGACGACCCGAATGTCCGGACCGCCTTGATCAGGGAGCTGAGCGTGCGTTCGCACGTCGTCCGCAGCGTCGGCACCGCGATGGACGCGCTGCGCGAGGTCACGCAGTCGCCGCCGGACGTCGTCGTCCTCGATCTCGGGCTGCCCGACCTCGACGGCGCGGAGGTCCTGAAGATGCTCCGCGGCATCTCCGACGTGCCCGTCATCATCGCGACCGCCCGCGACGACGAGCCCGAGATCGTCCGGCTGCTGAACGCCGGCGCCGACGACTACCTCATCAAGCCGTTCTCCATCGAGCATCTCAGCGCCCGGCTCGCCGCCGTCCTGCGCCGGTCGGTCCGGTCCGGGCCGACCGCCGAGCTGAGGGTCGGCGGCCTGCACATCGACCTGGACCGGCGGGAGGCGGCGCTGGACGGCGAGCCGCTCGAACTGACCCGCCGCGAGTTCGACCTGCTGGCCTACCTGGCCGCCCGGCCGGGACGGGTCGTGGCGCGCCGCGAGCTGCTCGCCGAGGTGTGGCGGCAGGCGTACGGCGACGACCAGACCATCGACGTCCACCTGTCGTGGCTGCGCCGCAAGCTGGGCGAGACCGCCGCCGCCCCCCGCTACCTCCACACCGTGCGGGGGGTCGGGGTCCGGCTGGCCGAGCCCGGCCCGAGACCATGAGGCGCACCCTCGTCCTGGTGTCGCTCGCGGTCACCTCGATGGTGGCGCTGGCGTTCCTCATCCCGCTCGCGCTGACCGTCCGGGAGATCGCCCGGGACCGCGCCCTCACCACCGCCGAGCGGCAGGCCAGCGCGCTCGGCCCCGTCCTCGTCGTCACCGAGGACCCCGCCGCGCTCGAACGCGCCGTCGCCAGCACCCAGGCGGGCGCCGCCGGGCGGATGACCGTGCACATGCCGGACGGCGGGATCGTCCCCAGGAACGCGTCCCCGGACGGCGGCGCCCGTCCCGATCAGCTCGCCGAGGCGGGACGCCGCGGACGCTCCTACACCGCCCGCGTGGACGGGGGCTACGCGCTCCTGCAGCCGGTGTCGCTGGACGCGGGCCGCACCGCCGTCGTCGAGGTCTACCTGCCCGACGACGACCTGTCCCGCGGCGTGTGGAAGGCGTGGCTCGTCATGACGACCGTCGCCGCCGCGCTCGTCGCCGGGTCCGTCGCCGTCGCCGACCGGCTCGGCAACCGCATGATCCGCTCCACCCGCCGGCTCGCCGAGGCCGCCGGCGCGTTCGGGGACGGCGAGATGTCGGTCCGCATCGAACCGGACGGGCCGCCCGAGCTGGTCGAGGCCGGGCTGGCGTTCAACGCGATGGCCGACCACGTCGTCCAGCTCCTGTCGGCGGAGCGGGAGATGGCCGCCGACCTGTCGCACCGGCTCCGCACGCCGCTCGCCGCGCTCCGCCTCAACGTGGAGGCGCTCGGCGACGGCCCGGTGGTCGAGCAGACCCGCGAGGCCGTCGACCGCATCGAGCGCGAGGTCGACCAGATCATCCGGACCGTCCGCCGGCCCACCGGACGCGGCAGCTGCGACGCGTCCAAGGTGCTGCAGGACAGGGTCGCGTTCTGGTCCGTCCTCGCGGAGGACGAGGGACGCTCCTGCGAGCTGATCGGCGCGGAACGTCCGGCGCCGCTCCCGCTCCCCGGCACCGAGCTGGCCGCCGCCGTGGACGCGCTGCTCGGCAACATCTTCCGGCACACGTCCGAGGGCACCGGCTTCGTCGTCACGCTCCACCAGGGGCAGGGCGTCACCGGCATCCTCGTCGCGGACGGAGGCCCCGGCATCGCCGACCCGGACGCCGCGCTGAAGCGGGGCAGCAGCAGCGGCGGGTCCACCGGCCTCGGCCTGGACATCGCCCGCCGCGCCGCCGAGTCCACCGGCGGCTACCTGCGCATCCACCGCAGCGTCCTCGGCGGCGCGCAGGTGCAGATGTGGTTCCGCACCAAATGGCTGCCGCCCGCCCGCCGCTCCCGCCGCCTGGTCCGCCGCCGCCATTCCCGCACGTAGGACGCCCGCCCTAGCCCGGGCTTAAATCCCGCTTAACACCGGCGCCGCTGCTCCGGCTCGGCTCTAGCTTGACCGCCATGAAGCGTCGCCGCTACGTCGCCGCAGGTCTCGTCGGTGTTGTGGGCCTCGCGGTCGCCGTCCTGATCGCGGTCCTGGGGTTCCTCGCGAGCGGCTACGTCCCCACCGCGCCCAGCTCGTACGTCATCGGCCTGGGGGAGTGGAGTCGCCACCAGCAGGACGTCGACCATGGCGCATCCGGTAATCGCCGATAGCCCCGTTGCAGGAGACGGCACCAACGGAAATCGGGGCCGGCCTCACCCGCCGGCCCCGACCCCTGGCGTCAGCAGTTGGTGTACTTGATGTACCACTTGCCGTTTCCATCGCCGAGCTTGTAGTCGGCGAGCCAGTAGTTGTTGCTGAGCGGCACCCACAGGTACCCGTGCCTACGGACGATGCGGCTCCAGTCCGTGTTGACGGGCTGATTCTTCTTGACCGTGTACTGCACGGGGTAGTTCGTCCCCGGCCCCGACCGGACGTTCAGCTTCGTGACCTGCACCGTCCCGTGGCACCACTGGGCCCGCTGGGCGTTGGCGTACTGGAGCCGCTCCAGCGCCTTGGCGGCGCCTTCAGGCCCCACGACGATGGCGCCGGGCCCCTGCCCTTCCTCTTGCTGCGTGGGCTGCGGCTGAGCCGGCATCGACTCGTCCTGCCCCGGGTTCGGCGGCGGCTCCGACGCCCCGGCGACCGCACCGAGGCTCAGCGCACTCCCGGCCAGCACCGCGGCGGCCGCCCCCACACCGAGCTTTCTCCCTACCTGCATCTCTTCCTCCAGGTTGGTCCGACGTACGCCGCGAACACTACCCAGGGTCACATAAGAGAGACACAGAGTAACGAAGACTCTTCTTGACGTACCCCGGGTAGCCGGGCTCACCGCCGTCGTGGCCCCCGGCCGCAAGCCGCTGACGGACGGTGGCGATCCTGGCTACGCAGGACGCGCTAAGCCCGCTAGCGTCTTCTGGGGTCGCGTGTTCGTCGGGGTGAACGGGCCTTGGGGGTTGGGAGCTGGACTGGTGATCGCGGGTACGGTCGGCTATGCCGAGGCCGCAGAGGTGCTGGCACGGCAATACGAGGGCTTGGAGTTCGCGGACGTCCACAGGGATGTTCTGCACCTGTTCCCCGGCGGCGCGAGCCGGATCCTGGACGTAGGGGCGGGGTCGGGGCGTGACGCCGCGGCGCTGGCGCGTGCCGGGCATCGGGTGGTGGCCGCCGAGCCCACTGACGAACTGCGAGCCCTGGGCGAACGCCTCCATGCCTCCCCACACATCGAGTGGGTGGCCGACGCGCTTCCCGACCTCCCGGCCCTCCCCTCGACGTCCGACTTCGACCTGATCCTCCTGTCCGCGGTCTGGATGCACCTGGACGAGCACGAGCGCCGCAGCGCGATGAAGCGGCTCGCCGTACTTCTCGCGCCGGGCGGACACATCGTGCTGACACTGCGCCACGGACCTGTTCCATCGGGCCGCCGGATGTTCGACGTCTCGGCAGAGGAGACGATCGCCGACGCGAACGCCGCCGGCCTGAGGCTCGTTCATCGCGGTTTCCGGCAGGACGTGCTCGGCCGCCCGGAGCTGAGATGGAGCAGCCTCGGCTTTACGTGCTGAACGCACCAGCTGGGCGTCAGGTCAGGCCAATAGCAGCGATGCCCATATAGTGATATTTCCAGGAACTACCATGCACATGGAATACTGCAAGAAGGCGTGCTTGCGCCAGACGATCTGTGAAAGTGCGATCAACTGCGTACTGAGAACGAGTTCATTGCGCTGGTCGTTGCCATCCTTCAGGGTATTGACCAAGTCGCTGGGAGCCCAGCGTCGTAGATGGCCGAAATAGACATAGTTGCGATTCCAGTTCCGTTTCGCGTCCCTGCGGTTGAGCTGGGGAAAGATCGCAGAGCCCGCCAGAATGATCGCGCAGACGAGTAGGACGACCCCGCTTCGGAAGACCCAGATATTCGGCCCAGAAAGGTGACTGAGCCGATCCTCGGTTTGGACGAAGGCAACGATCAGGCCCAGAACCGCGGTTTCGAGAGTAAGGATCACCGAAGCCTTGGCATCCACCTTCGCAGTCCAATCGTGCAACGCCTGGTGTACCCGCCACGCGTACGCCTCGAATGACTCCTCATCGGATTTGGGCTGCCGGCTACCCTGACTGGATGTCTGCGTCATCTCTCCTCCGCTGCTGGAACCTCCTCCTTGGACGTTGCGGCTCGGTCGATACGACGCAACGATACGAGAACCTGTCCATCGAGTAATCACGACCAGGAAAACAGGTCGGCCCCGCACCCCGATGGACGGCACCGTCCGGGGCCGACGCCCGAGTCGGTACGAGCTGACGGCTGCTACGGCGGCCGCCACCACGACGGGTGCGGCTGTGATCCGGATTAGGCGCCCAGGACAGGCCCCTCCGCCACTCGATCACGCCGGGGCCATCCTCGCCGTGGGGGGCCTGCGGCGTCGTGCCATCCGAAGCCTGTGCCGATGGCGATGACCTCGCCTTTTGTCGACCCGAGAACCGGGCCGCGCGCATTGCTGACTCGCTGCCTGGCCTATGTCTCCGCTTCAGCGCTGGCGACGGGACCAAGCCGACGCCGTCCGCAGACGCGAGATCCAGCAAGAGCCAGGGCGTCGAGCAGGCTGCGCCCGTGCTGCTGACCCGTCCCCGAAGTGCGCGGGGACCGCGCGCCGGGCGTACACGACGGCAGAGTAGACAAGCGGCAGAGCCGGCCCGTCCACCTGTCCCGGCTACGAGGCCCCCGCGCAAGGCCGGAACCATGCAACTGGGAGAACATCACCAATGGCCTTCGACGCAAAGCAACGCGCTAGTGTCCTGAGTCATTAGTTCTTCGTTAGTCGGTAGGGTGTGGGGATGCCGAGCCCGAAGCTGGAACCGGTGGTGTTGTCCGACGAGGAGCGGTCGGTGCTGACCGGGTGGGTGCGCCGTCGCAAGACCTCCC
>NZ_VCKW01000324.1 GCF_005889715.1 Actinomadura soli | reverse complement strand
CCTGCGCCCCCGCCTCCAGGACGACGAAGTCCAGCCCCCGCTCGGCCAGGTGAGCGGCAGCGGCCAGCCCCACCGGCCCGGCCCCGACGACCACCACAGGCAGCCCGGTCGCGTCGTCGCTGACGCATCCGCAGCCCGCGCTCGTCTTGGCCTCGGTCACGGTGACCGCCGGATCCAGAGACCGCTCGGCCTCGCCACAGCAACCGCTGACCCCGCAACAGGCGCTCTCGACCGCCGTCTCGGCGCGCTCGGGAGACGGGTTCGCCTCGCTCATCGTGGCTCCTTCCTGCCCGGACGTGCGCTCGCCGCGATCAGGCGCGCACCCCAGACCGACTGTTTCGACGTTCTTCTAATCAGGCGCCAGTTTGCATCCCTGCATAGATAGATGTCAAATTAGAAGCATGTCTAAGCCGATGGAGCTGGAAGACGTCACCGCCCCGGTGTGCTGCGCTCCGCTCAGCACGTCCGACCTGGGCGAGGCGGAGGCCGTCGAGCTCGCCGGGGTGTTCAAGGCCCTCGCCGACCCGATCCGGCTCCGGCTCCTGAACATGATCGCCTCGGCCGAGGACGGCGAGGCGTGCGTGTGCGACCTGACCGTCCCCTTCGACCTCACCGCGCCGACCATCTCCCACCACCTGAAGGTGCTGCGCCAGGCCGGCCTGATCGACGGCGAACGCCGCGGAACCTGGGTGTACTACCGCGTCATCCCCGAACGACTCACCCGGCTCTCCGGCCTGTTCGCCCTGCCCGCCCTCGCCACCGCCTGATCAGCGACCGCGTTTCAGCGCGTCTCGCAGCGGCGCCGTCGCGCGCCGCCACCCGACCACAGACCGATGCCAGCCAACCCGCCGCCGTAAGCACCCAGAGCGGCGATGTGCAGCGGCCTGCCCGACTCGTCCAGCGCGGTGGGGTGCCGGGGGGCTTGGTCGCGCTGGGTGAGGTGATTCCGGGGGCTGGTCGAGCCCGGCAGCACCTGGTTCTACGGACGACACTTGGCCCACCTTCAGGCGTGCGCGGCGCGCCTCGATGGTAAAAGCACCCTGGCACCCTGGCCACCTGGGGCGGAGGCTTTCGCGGGACGGGCTCTGGTCGGGGAGAATGCTGACATGACCATGCTGGGTGGGCGGCGCGTGTACACGCGCGGCGACCTGATGGAGCGCTACGGCCTGGGCCGTAGCACGCTGGAGAAGTGGTATCGGGAGCAGGACGTCAACGGTCATCCCGAAGCTGTGGGATCGGTCGGCTCGCAGCTTGCCTGGGACTCCGAGGAGTGGGACCGCTGGTACGCGGCGCGTCAGGTGAGCCGGAAGGTTCCGGCCGGTCTGGTCACGCGGGACGAGCTGAGCGCCAGGTACGGCCTCAGCCGCCATGCGCTCAAGAAGCTGTGGAGCGAACGCGAGAACAACGGGCACCCTGACGTCGCCTGCCAGGTGGGTAAGGCTCTCTACTGGGACGAGAAGCAGTGGGCAGCTTGGTACACGGGCCACCAGGAACACTCCGACGACGACGATGATCCCGATGCCTTGGTGACGTTGGCGGAGGCGGCGCGCCTCCTGGGCTTGGCCCAGAGCAGCGTCACCGTCTATGCGAGGCGTCCACCTGCTGGATGGCCCGAACCCGTCCGCCAGGAGGCCCTGGGTGGCGGTCGGGTTCGTCGTCTCTACCGGCGAGGCGACGTACTCGCCTACGGCGAGACCAGGCCTACCCATCGAACCTGACGAGTTCCCAGACCAAGAATTCGTCGCCTGCCATACACCTCTCGACCTCGACGTCGCCCTTGCCGTCTGATGGCGCGGCCACGACCACGGTCTTGAGCAGCGGCCAGTGGCGTTGGCGAGCCGCAGGGGCTCGGGGGCATCGCCGCTGGTCCGCCTCCGAGGAGGAGGGTGGGTGCGGATTGTGGCGGTGGGCAGTTCTTGGCGGGACCGGGGCCAGGTCGTTGAACACCGGACCGGACGGAGTGCGCCGTCAGGTCTGAGGTCCGGAGGTCCGGCACCACCACGGGTGGTGGCGTCTGCCGGTCAGGCTTGTGCCGGTCTTGCTCGGGACTGTTCGGGTGCGGGGCGGGGCCGGTTAGCGGGCGAAGCGGTTGATGAGGATGGTCAGGCGTTTGTCGTGGTCATCGCGGGGGAGGCGGCCGCTGCGCATCAGGGTCATCAGCCCGTGCAGCCCGCTCCAGAACGTCTCGGTCAGCGTCGGGAGATCATCGTCGCCCGCGAGCGGGCGAAGGGCCTCCACCAGCTCGCCGAAGGCTTGCTTCAGGGGCGGTGGAGCCTGCGGGGTGGCGAACGGCAGGTCGCTGGCGTGTGTGAACATCGCGTCGTACAGCGCCGGCCTGCGCTCGGCGAACGCCGCGTACGCCGCGCCGACGGCGGCCAGGGCCTCCTTCGGTCCCGGTGCGGCGGTCCGGGCCGCGTGCAGCTCGGCGGCCAGATCGGCGCAGCCCTCGACCGCGACGGCGGCCATGATGGCGCCCTTGCCCTTGAAGTGGCTGTAGAGGACCGGCTGGCTGTACTCGATCTCGGCGGCCAGCCGGCGGGTGGTCACCGCGTCCCACCCCTCGGATTCGGCCAGCTCCCGGGCCGCCGTGACGATCAACCGCTCCCGCTCTGCCCGCTCGCGCTCCCGGCGCGCCTGGATCGACATGCTCCCGATCCTAGCAGTGGTAGCCGTACTGCCGACGCTATGCTAGTGTCGTTCTTGTTTCTAGCGCTGCTAACAAGTGGAGATTCTCGTGCTCACCCCGATCGCCTACGGGCTCGCCATCGTCCTGGTCGCCCTGGTCACCTTCATCGGCCTGCGGTTCCTGGTGGTCCCCCGGCCCGCGGCCGCCGGCTACGGCGTGCCCGCCAAGCAGGACGGCGATAGCGCGTACCTGACCATCAAGGGCCTGCGCGACTTCACCTTCGGCATCCTCGGCGCGGCCCTGCTCGCCTTCTCCAGCCCGCAGGCCGCCGGCTTGTACATGCTCGTCGTCGCGATCGCCCCCCTGGGCGACACCCTCATCGTCCTGCGCCACGGCGGCACCAAGGCCGTGGCGTTCGGCATACACTTCGCCACCGCCGTCGCCGTGCTCATCAGCGCCGCCCTGCTATTCGCCGTCTGAAGCCCCCGACCAACCACAGTTGGAGCCACAGCGGCACGACCGCGGGCCACGCTTGCGCGGTCAAGGTCGCGTTCGCGGCCCGGCGCGTGGCAAGGGCGTCGGACGGCCGGGACGTCTCCGAGGCGATGGCCGCCGTCGCGCCGTCGCGCATCGGCACCTGCCCGCCTCGTTCGGCTCGCGCAGATCAGGCCCTGGCATTGTCTGTTACGTCAGAATTCAATCATCGTGCGGTGTCGCTGGTGGCTTGGGCGGGCGCCAGAACGCGGACAGCAGGGCGAGAGCCCCACCGCCTCCGAGGACGGTCGCGATGGCCAGGCCCCACCAATCACCGGCTCGGCGGCGAGTCGGGCATGGCCCCGACGTTCATCTCGACGAATCGGTGCAAGCGCAGCTTCGGGGTGGACCTCTCCGACCCGCGCGGCGTCGATCTGCTCAAGCGCCTCGCCGCCGAGGCCGACGTGCTTGTGGAGAACCTCGCTCCGGGCGCTCTCGACCGGTTCGGCATCGACCTCGCCGGACTGCGTCGCGCCAACCCGGAGCTGATCACGCTCAGCAGCCAGATGATGGGCCCGTCCGGCCCGTGGCGGGGGTGGCCTGGAAGAATCTTCCAAGTATCTACTGAGAGCGACTAGTTGGTCACACTGAGTGGGGTATGAGGAGAGAGAACCCCCGACCCCCCAGGAGGTACCACGTGACCCAGCAGATCACCGAACGCAGCCCCATTCCCACCGGCAACGTCATGCTGGTCCATACGGTGATCAACGCCTACCTCATGCCCGATGGCGTCAGCGACGCGGAACAAAGCGACGACGACGAGGTGCAGACCTTCCGCGCCGATCCCCTCTGGAACAACGCCTCGGTCTACTGGCAGTTCGAACCGATCTCCGGCCAGGACGGGACGTACTACATCAAGTCCCAGCCCAACAACCGCTACCTCGGGCTCCGCGGCGGCGTGGCCAAAGCCGACGTCAACGTGACGCTCCGGCTCAACGTCGGCAACGCCGCCCAGTGGATCCCCACTCCCATCCCCACGCTGCCCGACGTCTTCGACCGGCCGGTCGTGCGGGCGCTGCGGCTGCGCGGCACCAACTTCGCGATGGCCCCCGAAGCCAACCTCAACCGGGACGCCAACATCAAGCTGGACCGCGCCTGGGACGGGGTGTTCAACCACTACCACGCCTTCACCCTCATCCCCGCGTCCTCGGTCGTCACCACGCCGTAGGACCGGGCCGTAACAAGGTGGCCCATGAATTCTCCCAGCGATGTGTCGCGACGTGCGATACGCCGTTCGTCTTAGGAGTAGACCCCCGGCAGGGGACCTAAGCGAATGTGAAGGAGGATCGTCGTGGTCGCCGACGGAGAACTCATCCCGGTCCCGCGCAGCCTGGCCGAGCGGCGGGCCTGTGCTCGCAAGCGGCTCGAATCCGGCTTCCAGATGTGGCTGGCCACCGGCAGTGACGGTCGTGGCGCGCACCTGATCCCGGTCGCCTATGTCTGGGACGGGTCGGTTCTCTACACCGCGACCTTTGCCAGCAGCAGGACTGTCACCAACATCAAGGCTCACCCGCGGGCGAGGGTCGCTCTCGGCGACACCACCGACGTCGTCATGATTGACGCCGGCGCTTCACCTGTCGGCGTCCCCGACATCGGCGTCGAAATTGCCGAGCGCTACGCCAAGGTCTCCACAGACCCGCGTAACTATCCGGAGGGCAGATTCGTCTACCTGCGCCTGCAACCCTGGCGCATCCAGGTCTGGAACGGCTTCCACGAATTCGTCGGGCGTACGGTCATGCTGGACGGCCGATGGCTGGACAGCTCCGTCGACTGACCTCACCGAACCCGGTGGGCTTCAATCCCATTCCCGTCGATGATCACGCTTCTGTGTCCGGTGATTCTTTTGAACTCTCTGGATGGTCGCGGGCGTCTGAGCGGGTGTGACTGAATCAACCGAGTCTTCGTCGTCCTCGTCGTCGGAGATCGGAGGGTCTGCTGAACGGTCCTTGGATCGGGGCGGCGCGGATCGGCCGGGCCGGGTGCGACCGCCGTCGCAGGCCGAGCTGGACGCCTTACCTGCCGACCGGCGGTTGGAGCTGGTGGAGCGAGCACGAGAGCAACGGGGCCAGCGCCGCCATCAGTGGATCAACAGCCTGGTGTTGCTGGCCGGTGTCGTGCTGGGGGGTGGAAGCCTGCTGGCCACCGCGCTGACGTTGCGCACCGGCCAGGCTGAGCTGCGCACCAGCCGCGAAAACGTGCGCACGCTCCAGGAGGGTCAGGTCACCGAGCGCTATACCAAGGCTGTGGAGCAGCTGGGCTCCGGTAGGCGGGAGGTGCGTGCCGCCGCCGTCTACGCCCTGGAACGCGTCGCCAAGGACTCACCCCGCGATCGCCTGGCCATCCGTGATGTGCTGGCCGTCTTCGTCCGCGAGCATGCCCGCCCCGCGCCCGCAGCCCAACGGGCCCAGGTTCCTGCCGCGCCCACCACCGACGTCGCAGCCGCCATGGCGGTGATGGCCCGCCGCCCGGCCGATCCGCCCGGGGCACCCCAGATGGACCTGCACCGCATCGGTGTTCCCTTCCTGCGCCTGACATCGCCGGCGAGCCTGGCCGGCACCGACCTGGCCGGATCCGATCTGCGCGGCGCTCATCTGGATCGTGTGGACCTGCGCGGAGCCAACCTGGAACTCGTCGAGTTGCTCGGCGCCGAGTTGCCCGGCGCCAATCTGCGCGACGCCAATCTGCGCGGCGCTGACCTCACCGGTGTTCGGTTCCCCGGCGCCCTCCTGGCCGGCGCCACCTTCAGCGATGCCGTCCTGACCGAAGCCAAGCTGCGTGGAGTCGATCTGCGCGGCGCCGACCTGCGCAGCGCCAACCTGCGCGGCGTCCACGCGACGACCCAGGCCCACATCCGCCCGTCCGCCAAGGTCGACGGCACGACCAAATTCGGACCCGACCCGAGCTCGTAAGGTTTTGGCGGCCGGGGCCGCCCGCTTGCGTGTGCGAGGCCGACGCGGTACGCGACCGGCAAGGGCGGCGCCACCAAATCGGCCCCGCACGCGGGGATGTGATCAGTCGCGCGGGCAGAAGCCGCTCTGGGTGGCGTCGGCGCGGCGGCCGTTGGCGTCGAAGACCGAGATCGAGACGTAGGTGTCCTGGTACGGATCGCATCTGCCGCTGATGGAGACGTAGTTGTGGGCGTAGTCGTTGTACCGGCGTGCCTGCGAGCCGTTGGAACTGACCTGGACCTCGTCGGGATCGGTACCGTCCTCCCAGTAGAGGTCGCAGTTGAAGGGGTGGCCGTAGAGCTCGTCGGCGGAGCAGAAGAACCCGGTGATCCGCGGGCCCGGGACGGCGGGCCGCGCCAGGCACAGGTTCAAGATGGTGGCGTTGTACTCGAACTGCCGCGGCAGGTCCTGGTTGTGGTCGCCTTCCCGGCCGGTCAGGTGACCGATCTCGTGCAGGATGGCGATGGTGCGCTGCTGATCGGCCGATGGGGCGAACGCGGCAGTGGGGGAGACCGGCAGGCCGGGGTCGGAGGCGAAGAAGTTGGGGTGCACGGAGATCGTGCCACGGACCCCGCGGAACAAGGGTGAGGACGCGATGGCGCCCGCGGGCTGGCCGGCGGGGACCGGCGCCGAGACGATGGGCACGCGCCCCGCGACCTGCTGGGGATCGCGGTCGTCGGGTGCCTGGAAGCTCGGGCCGGTCAGGTACTGCTTGCAGTCGGCCCCCAGGAGCGCGGTCTGGGCGCGGAAACGGGCCTGGTCTATCAGGCCCTCCCGCGCCGCCGCCGGAGTGCTGGTGGTGGCCACGAAACAACCGGTGGCGACGATGGCCGCGGTGATGGTGGCGAACAGCCGTCGGCTCCAGCTTCTGGGCGGTCGGTGACGGGGCGGTGGGGCGGCAACCATTGCGGTCGGCACATTGGCTCCTTCAGCAAGACGGGAGGTGGACTCATGGACGACGGGCGGGGCCTGGTCTGGCGGCCGCCGCGGTCTGGCGCGGTCGGCCGGTACCGCAGTGGTGCAGCACGACGAATCGACTTACCGGACATCCGGTATTCGTCGCCCAGCCCCCACTGGATGCTTCGACCTGGCGGTGTTCTCAACTTCGTCCACCGCAGCGCGACGGCGGGTACTTCGCCTGCTTCTGACAGCGCGGGAGGCCGTGCGTCCTTTGCCGCGATGTCATAGCTTCGGGCGGCCGTGGTCAGCCGAGGGTGAGGGTCAGGAGCGGGGGGCTGGTCGGTTGGGGGGAGCCGCCCGCCGGTTCGATGGTGACGCCGAAGCGTTGCGCGTTGCCGAGGCCGGCCGTGACTACCGGGCGTGGCTGCCCCGACGGGTTCAGGGTTCCGGCGGAGCGTGGTGCGGTCGGGCCGAGCCACCACATCTGGTACGTCCTGGCTGGTGGCAGGTGCTGTAGCCGGGCTGTGGTGACGACGGCTTTGCCGAGTGAGCGGGACGACACGACGGTGACGGTGGCGGTTCCGTGGGCGCGGGCGGTGGAGGTGTGCGCGTCCGGCGCTGTCATCACTGTCGTGACCTGGCGGTTCAGGGCTTGTGCGTGTTCGGCGGAGCGGTGGAAGTGCCATGTCGTACCGCCGCCGATGAGCGCCAGGACCAGGCACGCTGCGGCGGCGAGCCGGCTTAGCCCGCGGGTGCGGGGGGACGGCA
>NZ_VCKW01000323.1 GCF_005889715.1 Actinomadura soli | reverse complement strand
CCCCCACCCCCCACCGCCGACCAGCCCACCAGCGACCAATCCGAGGACGCCCCGTCCGCAGGCGACCCGTCCGAGGACGCCCCGTCCGAGGACGCCCCGTCCGAGGGCGACTCGTCCGTGGGCGACCTGTCGGAGGGCGACCCGTCCGCGCGCGACTCGTCCGTGGGCGAGGCCGATGGGGGGCGGGGGTGATGATTCCGCTGCAGCTCGGGCGGATGAGTCCGCGGGAGACCGAGCGGATGCTGGAGTTCGACCGCGAGCACATCTGGCACCCGTACGCGCCGATGCCCGCGTCCGCGCCCGTCCAGCCGGTGGTGTCGGCGGACGGTGTGCGGCTGACGCTCGCGGACGGCACCGAGCTGATCGACGGGATGTCGTCGTGGTGGGCGGCCGTGCACGGCTACAACCACCCGAAGCTGAACGCGGCCGTGACCGGGCAGCTCGGCAAGATGGCGCACGTGATGTTCGGCGGGCTCACCCATCCGCCGGCCGTGCGGCTCGCGGAGCGGCTCGTCGAGATCACGCCGGAGCCGCTGACGAAGGTGTTCTTCGCCGACTCCGGGTCCGTCGGGGTCGAGGTCGCGATCAAGATGGCGCTGCAGTACTGGCGCTCGCAGGGACGGCCCGAAAAGCACCGGCTGCTGACCGTGCGCGGGGGGTATCACGGTGACACGTTCGGGGACATGGCCGTCTGCGACCCGGTGAACGGCATGCATCATCTGTTCAGCGACGTCCTCGCCCGGCACGTGTTCGCGCCGCCGCCACCGCTCGGGTACTCCGCCGAACCCGACGCCGAGTACCTGGACGGGCTGTCGCGGCTGGCCGCCGAGCACGTGGACGAACTCGCCGGGATCATCGTCGAGCCCGTCGTCCAGGGCGCAGGCGGCATGCGGTTCTACGCGCCGGAGTACCTGAGCGCGCTACGGGACATCGCCGACGAGCACGGGCTGCTTCTCGTCCTGGACGAGATCGCCACCGGGTTCGGCCGGACGGGTGAGCTGTGGGGCTGCGACCACGCCGAGGTCGTCCCGGACATCATGTGCCTCGGCAAGGCCCTCACCGGCGGCTACCTGACCATGGCGGCCACCCTCTGCACCGACCGTGTCGCGCACGGGATCACGTCGGGGGAAGCGGGCGTCCTCATGCACGGGCCGACGTACATGGCCAACCCGCTGGCCGCCGCGGTCGCGTCCGCGTCCATCGACCTGCTGCTGTCGCGCGACTGGCGGGACGAGGTCGACACCATCGAGGCGATCCTGACGAGCGAGCTTCGCGACGCCGCCGCTCTCAAGGGTGTGGCGGACGTCCGCGTGCTCGGTGCGATCGGGGTCGTGGAGGCACGCGAGCCGGTGGACGTCCCGTCCGTCCAGGAGATCGCCATGGCGCACGGAGTCTGGCTCCGCCCGTTCGGCAAGCTGATTTACACGATGCCGCCGTACATCTGCACGGACGACGAGGTCCACCACATCGCAGGCGCGCTCAACGCCATCGCCGAATCGCTCTAGGCCGCCCGCGAGTCACCCCGGGCCGCGCGGTCGGCTCCGTTTTGGCGGTGGCCGTGGGCTTGCTGCCTTGCTCAGCCGCGGGCTTGGCCCTGCCCGGGGGTGCGGCCCTTTCTCCGTATGCAGGCCCCGGCCAGGCAGTGGCTTCATGGCGATCATGCCGTAACGCTGCGTCATGAGATGAGCACATCATGTGCCTACGACAAAACGCGCCGGGGGCGCTAGCGGAGGGCGTGGGCGGCGGGGCTGCGGGCGGCGGCTGTCCGGTAGGCGACGGCGCCCGCGGCGTAGGCGGCGATGACGGCCAGGAGGGTGAGACCTGCGCGTCCGTCTGAGGGGAGCCAGGTCGCGGCCGCGGCGGCCGCCGTGGCGAACATGGCGTTGAACAGCATGTCGTAGACGGCGAACACCCGGCCTCGATAGGCGTCCTCGATCGTCTCCTGGAGGGTGGTGTCGACGCAGAGCTTGACGCCCTGCGACACGACGCCCAGGACGAACGCGCCCGCCGCCCAGGGACGTTCGGCGAACGGCATCCCGAGCGCGAGCAGGCTCACCGCCGCCGAGCCGAGCAGCCACGCCACCCACGCCTGCTTGCTGATCCGCCGCACCACCGCCGGTGTGATCAGCGCGGCGGTGAAGTAGCCGGCGCCGGAGACCCCGAGCATGATCGCGAACTTCTCCAGGCCCGTGTCCGGGTCGTTCGCGAAGTGGTTCCGGCACAGCAGCAGCGTCATGATCAGGACGATGCCGTACAGGAACCGGTGGAAGGAGATCGCGCCGAGCGCCAGCGCCGCCTGCGGTCGGCGCGCGATGTGCCGCGCCCCGTCCACGAGGCCGTCGACCACGGTGGCGAGCGCCTCGCGGATGCGCGGCGCGTCCGGCTGGGGGCCGCCGGGCAGGGCGTCCTCCGACGGGTGCGGCCCCAGCAGCCGCTTCGGCAGCGTCGTCGCGATCATCCCGGCGGCGAGGAACAGCCCGGCGGCCGAGACGAGAATCAGGGCCGTTCCGTCGTTTCCGGCGCCGAAGACGCGCCGGAGGAGGTAGCCGAAGCCGCCGCCGAGGAACGCGATGACCGTCCCGGACGTGACCGAGAACGCGTTCCCGGTGACCAGATGGTCGCGCCGCACCACGTGGGGAAGCGCCGCCGACAGCGCCGCGAGGAAGAACCGGTTCACACCGAGGACGGCGAGCACGCCGATGAAGAAGACCGCCCCGTCCTGCCCGGCCGCCACCAGGCCCGCGACGGCCAGGACCAGCAGGGCCCGCAGGATCGGCGTCCACACCAGGATCTGCCGCCGCTGCCACCGGTCGATGAACACCCCGGCGAACGGCCCGAGCGCCGAATACGGCAGGAGCGTCACCGCGAACGCCGCCGCCGCCTTGGCCGCGGTCGTCTGCCGCTCGGGCGAGAAGAACACGTATCCCGCGAGAGCCACCTGGAAGACGCCGTCGGTCAGCTGCGAGGAGAGCCGCGTTCCGTAGAGGCGCCGGAAATCGCGTCCTCGCAGAATCTCCGGTAGTTCGGCGGCTCTCACCAGATCACTGTATGCGCTCTCCCGCCCCCGACCCCGAACCGCCGACCCACGACGCTGAACAGCCGCGAGGCGATAGGCCCGGTTGAACCGTACCCGCTATCGCGCTGACATCAGCCCCCGCCGCAACCTCGCAACGACCCCGACATCTGCGATCGCGTCCGAAGGCAGGGTTCGAGCCTGCGAGAACCCGCGGAGCGAGCCGTCAGGCGAGACGAAGCGATGCAGCGATCGCAGAGCGTTTCTCGACGATGGAGGGCCGCCAGGCCCGAAGGAGGAGAGAAAGGCCGATCAAGACAGCCAGAGGCGGGTGTAGTCGTAGCCGGCGGTGGTGGGGAGGAAGCGGGTGCCGTGGACGCGGGACGAGCGGAAGAGCGTCTGGGCGCGGTTGAGCAGCGGGACGATCGCCGCGTCCGCCATGATCTTCTGGTCGGCGCGCTGCCAGCACGGTGCCGCGCGGGCCGGGTCGGGTGCGGTGAGCGCCGCGTCGATGAGGGCGTTGACCTGCGGGTTGTCGTAGCCGCCGTAGTTGGTGGAGTTCTGCCCGTAGGCGCGGCCGTCGAACAGCGGCTGGATGACCGAGCGGCCGTTGTTGCCGTACCAGTCGGGCGTCCAGCCGGGCGCGGCGATGTCCCATTCGCCCGCTGCGGCCTTCGCGGGGGTGGCGATGGTGGCGGCGTAGAACGAGCCGCCGGAGTCGGCGGTGAGCTCGGTCTTCACGCCGCAGGCGTCGAGGTTCTCGGCGATGGACTGGGCGATCAGCTTGTGGACGCTGTTGGTGCGGTACGGGAATTTCAGCGTGAGGCCGGAGTGGCCCGTCCGGCCGAGCAGGTCGCGGCATTTGGCGGGGTCGCCGGAATCGCCCGGCGTCGGGTAGTGGTCGGCGGGCGCGTACCCGGCGCTGCCCGGCGGGATCACCGTGTGCAGGGCCTTCGCCACCGACGGGCCGCCGACGATCTTGACGAGGGCGCTGCGGTCGACGGCGTACTCCAGCGCCTGCCTGACCTCCCGCTTGCCGAGCGCTCCGCCGTTGCTCGGGCTGCGCGTGTTGAACACCAGGTAGGGGCTGTTGCTCGGCGCCTCCATGATCGCGAAGCGGGGGTCGTCGCGGAGCCGGGGGATGGCGGACGTCGGGACGGGCTGGTCCCACGCGAGGTCGGCGACACCCTGCTCGATCTGCTGCTGGACGGCCTCCGGCGAGTCCTGCCCGAGCGTGATGCGGATCTTCTCCACATGCCGTTCGCGGAGCGGATCGCTCTCCGGCCGCCACGCCGGGTTGCGGGTGAGCCGGTAGGAGATGCCCGGTTTGTACTCGGTGATCTGGTAGGGGCCGTTGGAGATCGTGTGCTGCCGGAACTCGGGTGCGTCCGGGATGTGGCGGTCGTACTCCTGCGGCGCCGCGGCGGTGGACGGCAGCGAGAGCAGGTGAAGGAAGTCGCTGGCGGGGCGCTCTAACCTGAACACGAGGGTCTCGTCGTCCTTCGCGCTGACCCCGTCGAACCCGTGGTCGCGCTGGTAGGCGGCCATCGCTACGGCGTTCTGGGGGTCGACGGCGCCGAAGCCGCGGCAGAACTCGTCCATGCCCTTGAGCGTGGACGTGAAGTAGCCCCTCCCCCCGGACGGCGACGCCGGGTTGCAGAGCCGTTCGAAGCCGCGGACGAAGTCGTGCGCCGTCACCGGCCGCGGCGGCTTCGTGTTCCACCGGACGTCCGTGCGCAGGCGCACGGTGTAGGTGCGGTGGTCCTTGCTGACGTCGCCGTTCTCGCGGGTCGGGATGCGCGCGGCGACGTCGGGCCGCACCGGGATCGTCTCCTGGAAGGTGTTGGACGCGCGCGTCCCGAACAGCGTGCGCGCGAACGTCCGGACGAGCCCGTACGCGCCCACGCTCGCGACGGACGCGGGGTCGAGGTGCTCGACGTCGGACGAGCCGACGATCCGCAGCGTGCCGCCGTCGCGGGGGCGCCCGTCCGCGGACGCGTCGTCACCTCCTCCGGCGCACCCCGTCAGCCCGATCACGAGCCCCGTCAGCCCCGCCGTCACCTTGTTCATGTCGCGTGCCATCGCGTTCTCACCTCAAGACTCGAAACCTGGCGCGCAGTAACCGACGGTGTCACAGTAGGGCCAGAGGGTGACAAAGGACCGGTACATCACCGTTTTCTCTAGAGAAGCTCTACGGAAACCTCGCAGAAGTAAGGACGCCCTGACAGTGGATGTCCACTGCCAGGGCGTCCCTTGGGAATGCTGTGACGAGGCCGTGCACGGCCTCATTGCGCGGAGACGAACCCCAGACCGCCGCTAAAGGCGAAGGCCGTCCTACGCGGCGGCGGTCAGCGGTCGACCTCGCCGCGGATGAACTTCTCGACGGCGAGGTGCGCCTGGTCGTCGTTGTACTGCTCGGGCGGCGACTTCATGAAGTAGGAGGACGCCGACAGGATCGGCCCGCCGATGCCCCGGTCCTTGGCGATCTTCGCGGCGCGCACCGCGTCGATGATCACGCCGGCGGAGTTCGGGGAGTCCCAGACCTCGAGCTTGTACTCCAGGTTGAGGGGCGTGTCGCCGAACGACCTGCCCTCCAGCCGGACGTAGGCCCACTTGCGGTCGTCCAGCCACGGCACGTGGTCGGACGGGCCGATGTGCACGTCCGCCTTCGCCATCTCGTGCGGGATCTGCGACGTCACCGACTGCGTCTTGGAGATCTTCTTCGACTGGAGGCGCTTGCGCTCCAGCATGTTCATGAAGTCCATGTTGCCGCCGAAGTTGAGCTGGTAGGTGCGCAGCAGCTCAACGCCGCGGTCCTCGAACAGCCGGGCCATCACCCGGTGCGTGATGGTCGCGCCGACCTGCGACTTGATGTCGTCGCCGACGATCGGGACGCCCGCGTCGGTGAACTTCTGGGCCCACTCGGGGTCGCTGGCGATGAACACCGGCAGCGCGTTCACGAACGCGACCTTGGCGTCGATCGCGCACTGGGCGTAGAAGCGGTCGGCGTCCTCGGAGCCCACCGGCAGGTACGACACCAGGACATCGACCTTGGCGTCCTTCAGCGCCTGGACGACGTCGACCGGCTCGGCGTCCGACTCCTCGACCATGTCCAGGTAGTACTCGCCGAGGCCGTCGAAGGTGGGGCCGCGCTGGACGGTCACACCGGTCGGCGGGACGTCGGCGAACTTGATCGTGTTGTTCTCGCTGGCGTGGATGGCCTCGGACAGGTCCATCCCGACCTTCTTGGCGTCCACGTCGAACGCCGCGACGAACTCGACGTCGCCGACGTGGTACTCGCCGAACTGGACGTGCATCAGGCCGGGAACTCGCGTCTCCGGGGCCGCGTCCTTGTAGAACTCGACACCCTGGACGAGCGAAGAGGCGCAGTTGCCCACACCCACGATGGCTACGCGCACCGAACCCATCCGGTTGCTCCTTCTCTTTTGCGGAACATGTGGTGTTCTTCACCCGACCCCGAGGTCTTCGGGCCGCAATCGCTCAGCGGCCCTCGTCCCGAGGCATGTCCTGTGTGGTTTCTGAAGACCTGGTATCTGAAGATCTGGCTTGCTGTTCCTGCTCGGCCCGCTCGCGTCCGATCAGCTCGTTGAGCCACCTGACCTCGCGTTCGACGGACTCCAGCCCGTGGTTCTGCAGCTCCAGGGTGTAGGAGTCGACCCGCTCGCGGGTCCGTGCCAGGGCGGCGCGGACGCTCTCCAGGCGCTCCTCCAGCCGGCTGCGGCGGCCTTCGAGGATCCGGAGCCGGACGTCGGCGCGGGTGTGCGAGAAGAAGGCGAAGTGCACGCCGAACCCCTCGTCCTCCCACGACGCCGGACCGGACTCGGTCAGGAGCTGCTGGAGGCGCTCCTTGCCGTCCGCGGTGAGCTTGTAAACGATCTTCGACCGGCGGCTCTGCAGCGCCAGCGCCGTGTTCGGCTCTTCCGGCCGGTCCTCGATGATCAGCCCGCTCGCGAGCAGCTGCTTGAGGCACGGGTAGAGGGAGCCGTACGAGAAGGCGCGGAACATGCCCAGCAGGGTGTTGAGCCGCTTTCGCAGCTCGTACCCGTGCATCGGGGACTCGTGCAGCAGACCGAGCACGGCGAGCTCCAGCACGCCCGCGCCCTTCCTGGCCGCCATCGTCCACCTCCGCAGAGCCGGATGTCTCGATCCGATGTATCGACTGAATGTATCGACTCGATACATCGACAAGATACGTAGTGCGGCCCGTCCTGGCAAGTGGATCTCCGCAGAGCCCCTCGGGATGGACCACAAAAAGCGGAGAAATCAGGGTGTATGTGGTGGAAGTGTGTCAAAGTTGCGCGTGGAGTCATCTGGCGATGTTGTACGTCCCCGGCCACGGGAGCAGGGCCCCGGGCGGCAGACGAACAAGGAGGAATCACCGGCCACCGCGTCCGGCCAGGGCGTTGACCAGCCAGGATGTACCTTCGCCGTGCACTTGCTCCTCCCGCTCACCAGCCCGCGCAGTACGCTTCGGACGGCGCACAGCCGCTCAAAGCCGGTGGGTGACCCCGGCCCCCTCGGCAACTAACCGTTGTCCCCTGTTGATGAGGTCGCGTGAGTAATCCAAGCCAGCCCCGACCGGAACCCGGGTCGCAGAGGCCGGGCGGGCAGCAGAACCCCCGTCCCGGCGATTCCGGCGAACCCGAGCAACCGGGCGCCCACCGTGAGTCCGCCGCGCCAGGCGCGGAAGGGACACCTGCAGGACCGCAGGACCACCTTCCGAGCTTCAAGGGCGGCCCCTCCGCGC
>NZ_VCKW01000322.1 GCF_005889715.1 Actinomadura soli | reverse complement strand
GCGGGAAGGGGACGGGGACCGGCGCAGGCGGCCGCTGGGGCGGCGGTCCAGGTGACGGTGAGGCGGCGGTCCAGGTGACGGTCGGGACGGGTCATGTCGCGGGACCGGTCGTGTTGCGGGTGTGGGCTGCAGCGGTTAAGGTCGTCCGGGCGAACCGACACTCTTTCGACTTCGACGAATTCGATGATCTATGTCGGTGTTCTGCCCCTCATACCCCCGTTAGAGAACCACCCCCAGACCGGCCCGTGTGCAGGCCGGATGTTTCCCGACCTCGCTCGCAGGAACCCCGCGTCACGGGTTTTACACAGGGCGCCCATGCCTATGCACAGCATGTGGACAACTCTGTGGACAACTCGTGAGAGAGTAAGTCTTCCGCGTCGCGGCTGTGCCCTGTGGGGCTGATCGCGTCCTGCGGGACAGCCGGGCAGTCAGGTACTCCGTCGGACGGAGGGGGAGGGGACCTTGCGCATGGACGGCCAGGATCTCGGATCAGTCTGGGCCCGCACCCTCACCGCACTCTCCGAGAGCGATCTGTCCCCGAGCTACCGCGCATGGCTGCCCATGGTCCGTCCCCTGGCGCTGGTGGAGGGAACGGCGTTGCTTGCGGCGCCGAACGAGTTCGCCAAGGACGCGCTGGAGACGCGGCTGCGCAACCTCATCACGCAGGCCCTTTCGCGTGAGCTGGGCAGGGAGATCCGGGTCGCGGTGACCGTCCAGCCGGAGCCACCCGCAATGCCTGGTGGGCCTGGCCCAGGCCCCGGCCCTGGCGCATCGTCCAGGCCGGGTGGCGGTGAGCCGCTGGGGGCGCCGATCCCTGCGCCGGGGGGAGGGCTCGGCATGCACGAAGCCACTCCTTCTTATGGCGATTCCTACTCCGACAGGCCCCACGACGACCGCGACAGGGATCGCGAGCGTGAAAGGGACCGGGAGCGTCCACACACAGGCCAGTCCTACGGCGAGCCGTCAGATCGTCCGTATCCGGAGCAGCCGTACAGCGAGCCGGGGTACCGGCCGCAGTCGGGCGTTACCCACGGCCCGGGTGGACCCGGAGGTTATCCACAGGCTCCGGACGACGAGCGGGGAAACTATCCGCCCGTTCCCCGTCCACCCGCTTACAGCCCGGGCGGGCCAGGCGGCCCAGGCTCGCATCCGGGGCCGGGTCCTGGTGGACGCGGCCCAGGCCCGTTCGAGGGACGGGGTCCGCAAGGTTATCCCGGGCATGGCGCGCCGGAGGGTTTCAGTGGAGAGCCTCCTGGACGGCCCTCTCACTCGCATCTGAACGACCGTACGCTCGGCCCGCTGCGTTCGGGAGGCCGTGCGGATCCCCAGGGGCGCGAACCCCAGCACGGCGGGAACGAGCCATCGCTCGGGCACCCGGAGAACACCTTCCAGGGCGGAGACCCGTCATTCTCCGGCGGCGAGCAACCGTACGGAGGCCCGGAGCAGTACGGCGGCGGTGGCACCGACCAGTACGGCGGAAGCAGCAGCGACCCGTACGGAACTGGCGGCGGCGACCAGTACGGCGGGGGCGGGGGCGCTGAACAGTACAGCGGCGCGCCCACGGGCGGAGAGCAGTACAGCGGAGGCGCGGTCACCGAACAGTACGGCGGAGGTGGCGAGCAGTATCGCGGCGAGGAGCCCTACCGCGAGAGCGCGTTCCGCGACGACGAGGCCCCAGACCCCCGCAGCCCCACCGGCTCAGGCCCAAACCCCGGCCCGGTCCCCGGCGGCGGGCTCAACGGCCCTGGCTCTGGGCCTGGCCCCGGCGGTGGCCCGGCGCCCGCAGGCAGCGCAGGCTCTGGCGCGTCCGAGCACGCCCGTCTGAACCCCAAGTACACCTTCGAGACGTTCGTCATCGGCTCGTCCAACAGGTTCGCGCATGCGGCCGCGGTCGCGGTCGCCGAGCAGCCAGCCAAGGCGTACAACCCGCTGTTCGTCTACGGCGACTCCGGCCTGGGCAAGACGCACCTTCTCCATGCGATCGGGCATTACGCGCAGAGCCTCTTCAATGGCGCGCGCGTCCGCTATGTGAGTTCTGAAGAGTTCACGAACGACTTCATCAACTCGATCCGCGACGGAAAGGCCGACGGGTTCCGCCGCCGCTACCGGGACGTCGACATCCTCCTCGTCGACGACATCCAGTTCCTCGAGGGCAAGGAACAGACGCAGGAGGAGTTCTTCCACACGTTCAACACGCTCCACAACGCCAGCAAGCAGATCGTGATCTCCAGCGACCGTCCGCCCAAGGAACTGGTCACGCTGGAGGACCGGTTGCGCAACCGGTTCGAGTGGGGGTTGACGACCGACGTGCAGCCGCCCGAGTTGGAGACGCGTATCGCGATCCTGCAGAAGAAGGCGCGTCAGGAGGGCCTCGCCGCCCCGCCGGACGTGCTGGAGTTCATCGCCTCGCAGATCGCGACGAACATCCGCGAGCTGGAGGGCGCCCTGATCCGGGTCACGGCGTTCGCGAGCCTGAACCGGCAGTCGGTCGACATGAAGCTCGCCGAGATCGTCCTGAAGGACCTGATCCCGAACGACTCCGGCCCGGAGATCACCGCCGCGATGATCATGGCGCAGACCGTGGAGTACTTCGGGACGACGATCGAGGACCTGTGCGGCCCGTCCCGCTCCCGGATGCTCGTCACGGCCCGGCAGATCGCGATGTACCTGTGCCGGGAGCTGACGGAGCTGTCCCTGCCCAAGATCGGCCAGCAGTTCGGGGGACGCGACCACACCACGGTCATGCACGCCGAGCGCAAGATCCGCTCGCTGATGGCCGAGCGACGCGCCATCTACAACCAGGTCACGGAGCTGACCGGGCGCATCAAGCATCAGGCCCGCAAGCGCTGACCGGCGCCCTGTACACAGTGTGGACAGACCTGCGCGACGCTTGTGGACGGGCTGCGACCGCCCCGTCCACACCCTCTCCGCCGGACGGAAGCGACGAAAGGCGCGTCTCACCCGAGAACCGGAGTCGCTACTCACAAGTTGTGGAAAACTCTGGGGATTTTCGTGGATAACCCGGTGGGCAACCGTTGGAGAACCTGAGGATGAAGAGTGGACGGATGTGGATCCGCGGCGTCCGAGCCCGCTGCGTCCTGGGGAAAACCAGTGGATGACTTGGGGAGGAGCTGGGGAGGGCCTGGGACGGTCTGTGGGCCAACCCGGCGATCACCCGTCCGGTGTGCACAGGGCGCCGAAACGTACGGCATACCCGTGGAGAACTCGTGGAAAACCGGGGGATGACATGAGGATGACGTGTGGGGATGATTTCGCCGTCCCCAGGCGCCGCCGCGCCGTCCACCCTCGATGCACAGCACCGGTGGACGAAGAAACCGACTCTCACCTGGGAAGACGCGGTCTGTCCACACTATCCACGGCCCCTATTACTAGTACTGCACTACTTCTCTACTCAAGAAAAGATCCATCTCAAGTCAGGGCCTGGGGACAACCCGACCCGAGCGCCCCGGCCGTGCCAGGATCACCTCACCCTTGTCCGACACCTGCAGGAGGCGGGTCCACTTGAAGTTCCGCATCGACAGAGACGCCCTGGCCGACGCCGTCGCCTGGACCGCGCGTACGCTCCCCGTCCGGCCCCCGGTTCCGGTCCTCGCGGGCATGCACCTCGTCGCAGGAGGCGAGGAGAACAGTGACCGGCTGAAGCTGTCCGCGTTCGACTACGAGGTCTCCGCCCAGGTCTCCACGGACATCGATGTGGAGGAGGCGGGGACGGCCCTGGTATCCGGACGGCTCCTCGCTGAGATCTCGCGCAGCCTTCCTCCCCACCCTGTGGAGGTGACGACGGACGGCGCGAAGGTGATGCTCCGCTGCGGCAGTGCGAAGTTCACACTTCTCACCATGCCTGTGGAGGACTACCCCACCCTTCCGGAGATGCCGCCGGCCGCAGGGTCCGTGGGCAGCGACGAGTTCGCCGCGGCCGTCGGACAGGTGGCGATCGCCGCAGGCAAGGACGACACGATCCCCATGCTGACCGGCGTCCGTGTGGAAATCGAAGGCGAAACCGTGACGCTGGCGTCCACGGACCGCTACCGCCTGGCCGTCCGCGAGCTGCACTGGAAGCCGGAGCGCCCGGACTTCTCCGCCGTCGCGCTCGTCCCGGCCAGGACGCTCGCCGACACCGCCAAGTCGCTGACGGCGGGCGCGGAGGTGTCGATCGCGCTCGGCGGGACGGGTGGCACCGGCGAGGGCATGATCGGTTTCGAGGGCGGCGGCCGCCGGACGACGTCCCGCCTCCTGGACGGCGACTTCGTCAAGTACCGGTCGCTCCTGCCCAGCGAGTACGCGGGCCTCGCCGAGATCCAGACCGCCGCGTTCATCGAGGCCGTCAAGCGCGTCTCCCTCGTCGCCGAGCGCAACACCCCCGTGCGGCTCTCATTCAGCCAGGGCGAGGTCGTCCTGGAGGCCGGGACCGGGGACGAGGCGCAGGCCGTGGAGGCGCTGGAGGCGTCCCTGGAGGGCGAGGACATCGACATCGCCTTCAACCCCGCGTTCCTCCTCGACGGGCTCTCCGCGATCGGCTCCGACGTCGCCCGGCTGTCCTTCACGACCCCGACGAAGCCGGCCGTCCTCACCGGCAAGCCCCCGCAGGACGGCGAGAACCCGAACTACCGTTACCTGATCATGCCCGTCCGGCTGTCCGGGTGAGGCCGGTGAGCCTTTCATCCCCCGCTCGTCCCGGCTCGCTTTCGGCGGCGCGCACGCGGGGCCGTCAAACCGGATGAAAGGCTCATCCCTGGGCATGCATCGCGGGGGAGTCCGCCCCTCGCAGCACCCCCGCAGCGCGCGCACATACGGACAGCTACCCACAGGGGAGTTTTCATGGAGCTTGGGATCATCGGCCTGGGCAAGATGGGCGGCAACATGGCCGAGCGGCTGCGCCGGGGCGGCCACACGATCGTCGGCTATGACCGCGATCCGGACGTCAGCGACGTCGGCTCGGTCGAGGAACTGGTCGAACGGTTGTCCCCGCCGCGCGCCGTCTGGGTGATGGTGCCCGCAGGCCAGCCCACCGAGGACACCATCCACAAGCTGGGCGAGGTCCTTCAACCAGGCGACATCGTCGTCGACGGCGGTAATTCACACTATGTGGACGACCAGAAGCACGGTGAGCAGCTCGCTGCGGTGGGCATCGGCTTCGTCGACTGCGGAGTGAGCGGCGGCGTGTGGGGCTTGCAGAACGGCTACGCGCTGATGGTCGGTGGCGACGACGACAACGTGAAGCGCCTGATGCCCATCTTCGAGACGCTCAAGCCAGAGGGCGAGTACGGATTCGTCCACTCCGGCAAGGTCGGCGCAGGGCACTTCGTGAAGATGGTCCACAACGGCATCGAGTACGCGATGATGCAGGCCTTCGGCGAGGGCTACGAGCTCATCGAGGCCAGCGACCTCGTGACCAAGGTGCCGGAGACGTTCCTGAGCTGGCAGGAGGGCACGGTCATCCGGTCCTGGCTGCTGGACCTCCTGAACAGGGCCCTCGCCGACGACCCGGAACTGGACGACCTGCGCGGCTACGCCAACGACTCCGGGGAGGGCCGCTGGACGGTGCAGGCCGCCGTCGAGCACGCCGTCCCGCTGCCGGCGATCAGCGCCTCCCTGTTCGCGCGGTTCGCGTCCCGCCAGGAGGACTCGCCCGCCATGCGCGTCGTCGCCGCCCTCCGCAACCAGTTCGGCGGCCACGCCGTCGAGGCCATGGGCGACGGCGACTCCCCCGGCGCCGACGTGACTCCCCCGGCCGTTTGACCGCCGGAGAGTTATCCACAGTTTCGGTTTCCGACCCGCGCTCCCCCCGCGATGCCCGACTCTGAACGGAGTCGGCCGCGAGGACCAAGAACGCCCCGCAGACGACGACCCTGCGGGGCGCTCACATGTCACCGGGTGTCGCCCTCGAACGTCCCTGAAGGAGGTGCCCGAATGCCGACCACGCCAGCAAGCCGGACGGCGCCTCCCAGCACCCACACCTCGCCGCACCGAACGCTCCGACGCGTCTCGACGCGGCTGCGGTTGTGGGTGGCGCGTCTAGGCCGCGTCCAGGGCCGGGGCAGCCTGCAAAGGCGCAGCAACGCGAGCGCCGAACGGGTCTCGGGCAGCGTGCTACGGGGCGGCAGGCGCGTGCCTGGGGCGGCGGCGGAGGCTCTACGCTCGTGTCTCGTGCACGTCGCCCACCTCTCCCTGCAGGACTTCCGTTCGTATCCGGCCGCCGAGGTCGCACTCGAACCGGGGGTCACGGCGTTCGTGGGTCCCAACGGGCAAGGCAAGACGAACCTGGTCGAGGCCATCGGCTACGTCGCCTCGCATGGCAGTCACCGGGCCGCGACGGACGCGCCGCTCGTCCGGCATGGCGCGCCGCGTGCGATCGTGCGGGCCGGTCTGGTGAAGGACGACCGCAAGGCGCTGATCGAACTTGAGATCAACCCCGGTAAGGCGAACCGGGCGCGGCTCAACCGGTCCCCCGTCCCCAGGCCGCGCGAGATCCTGGGGATGCTGCGAACGGTGCTGTTCGCCCCGGAGGACCTTTCGCTCGTGAAGGGCGACCCGGGGGAGCGTCGGCGTTTCATGGACGAACTGCTGACCGCACGGGCTCCACGCTTCGCCGGGGTGCGCTCCGACTATGACCGCGTCCTCAAGCAGCGCAACGCCCTGCTGAAATCGGCGGCCGCGCACCGGCGTTCCTCAGGCCCGGATGTCCTCGCGACGCTGGACGTCTGGGATTCGCATCTGGCACGCACCGGTTCCGAACTGCTGGCGGCGCGGCTGGATCTCATCGAGGCGCTCCGTCCTCTCGCCGTCCGCGCCTACGCGGCCCTCGCGCCGGGCGGCAGCGCGGCCGATCTGTACTACAAGAGCTCGTTGGGGGACGTCGAGTTGTCCACAGACCGTGGACAACTAGCGGACCAGTTGCTAGAGGCCGTAGGCGAATCACGCAAACAGGAACTGGACCGGGGAGTGAGCCTCGTAGGGCCGCACCGGGACGAACTCGTCCTACGGCTGGGGGAGCTTCCGGCGCGCGGCTACGCCAGCCACGGCGAGTCGTGGTCGTTCGCGCTCGGGCTGCGGCTCGCCGCGTTCGACCTGCTACGAGCGGACGGCGACGACCCCGTGCTGATCCTGGACGACGTGTTCGCCGAGCTCGACACGGGGCGTCGCAGCAGGCTGGCGGAGACGGTCGCGGTGGCCGAGCAGGTGCTCATCACGGCCGCCGTCCCCGCCGATGTCCCGGCCGAACTGACAGGGGCTTCGTATACCGTCTCCGACGGCCAGATCGTCCGCGACTGACGGGGAAAGGGCGAGCACGTGAACGACGATCCACAGGATGTGCACAACTCCCCCGACTCCCCCGAGTCCGACGCTCCGGAAACCGAAGGTCCGCCGGCCAAGTCGGGCATCGAACTGGCCCGCGAGGCCCTCGCCCAGGCGAAGGCGGACGCGATGAAGCGCGGCACCCTCCCCGGTCAGAACGGCAAGCGCAAGGGGGCCGGACGAGTCGTCCGCGTAAGAGACCCCGGACGGGGCGGCGACCCCAAACTGTTCGGCGCGGCGATCCGCGACCTCATGGCGTCCCGCGGATGGGAGCAGAGGGCCGCCGTAGGCGGCGTGTTCGGCAACTGGGCGGGCATCGTTGGCGCGGAACTGGCCGAGCACACCCGCCCAGAACGCTTCGAGGACGGCGAACTCACCGTGGCCGCCGACTCGACGACCTGGGCGACGCAGCTTCGCCTGCTGTCGTCCAACCTCGTCCGGCGACTGAACGAGGAACTCGGCCACGGCACCGTCCGCCGCGTAAAGGTAGTGGGCCCCTC
>NZ_VCKW01000321.1 GCF_005889715.1 Actinomadura soli | reverse complement strand
GGGCACGTCCGCCCCAGCCGGGACCGGACGAGCCGCCCGCTCTCCCCCGCCCGCGCCGCCGCCTCCACGTACTCGAACGCGGCCGGGAACCGCCGCTTCAGGACGCCGAGAAGCTGCACCGCCTCGCCCGTCCCGCCGCCGTACATGGCGGACAGCAGCGCGAGCTTCGCCTTGTCGCGAGCGCTCATCCCCTCACCGCCCTCGTCGTGGAACACGTCGGACAGGGCCGCGTAGAGATCGCCGTGCGCGGCGGCGTCGGTGAACGCCCGGTCGCCCGCCAGGGCGGCGAGCACGCGCGGTTCGAGCTGGGCGGCGTCGGCGACGACGAGCGACCAGCCGGGATCGGCGACGACGGCCTTCCGCAGGACGCGCGGGATCTGCAGCGCGCCGCCGCCGCTCGTCGCCCACCGTCCGGACACCACGCCGCCGACCACGAACTCGGGACGGAACCGCCCGCCGCTCACCCAGGTGTCGAGCCACGCCCATCCGTGCGCCGTGTGGAGGCGCGAAAGCTCCTTGTACTCCAGCAGCAGCGGCACGGCCGGATGGTCGAGCCGCTTGAGGACGTGCGCGCGCGTGGACGCGACCGGCAGCCCCGCCGACGCGAACGCCTTGAGGATCTGCGCCGGGGAGTCGGGGTTGACGTGCGAGCGGGCGCCGAAGGCCGCGTTGATGCGGTCGGCGAGATCCTGCAGCTTGCGCGGCCGCAGACCACCGGACGGACGCGGCCCGAGCAGCTCGGTGAGCAGGGCGTCGTGCTCGTCCGCCGACCAGGGCAGCCCGTCGTGTCCCATCTCGGCCGCCACGAGCGCGCCCGCCGACTCGGCCGCCGCGAGCAGGGCGAACCCGTCCAGCCCGGCGATGGCGCCCTGCTGCTCCGCGTGCACGGCGACGACCTGCTCGATGTCGTCGACGGCCTCTTCCCGGTCATCCTCGAACAGCGAAGCCTGCGCCGGCTCCTCGTGCGGCGTCCGATCGGGCGGCACCGGCTCGCCACGCGACCGCGCCCACGCCGCCGGGACCGACCGCGGCTCCCCGTACCGCCCCGCGTGCCCGAGCAGAAGGCTCTCGACCAGCTCCAGGTCATGGCAGCGCGCCACCCGCACACCCGCGTCGATCAGCTGCGGATAAAGCCGCGCCGTAGAGGGCCACACCCACCGCGGCGCATCCGCCCGCTCCCGCTCGGCGACGGCCGCCACAAGATCCGGCACACGCTGAACCGGCCCCGTGGGCGCCCCGTCCTCCCCAAGAACGCGCAAGGCTCCCCCACCTCGCACGCCAGCCGCCACCGCGATCCTCACGCACCAATACTGACCCCACCCACCGACAGTGCTTATCGGGGGGACAACCCCCCGATCAACACGAAACCCCTCCGCGACGGGTGTGCGCGGAGGGGTTTTCGTTGGCTTGCGGGGGAGCCAGGGCCGTAGCCCCCGGATAGATCAGGCGACGAGGGAGACCTGCTGGCCCGCAGGGGTCTCGCCGTAGCGGTCGACGATCTTGTTCAGCTGGATCTGGTAGTACAGGACGCCGAAGCCGAAAATGCCGAGCAGGAAGCCCATGCCGCCGCTGCAGGTGGGCTGGAGGCCGGCGGCGCGCTGGGCCTGGGCGATGCGGCCCGCGAGCTTGACCCACATGACCAGCGGCCAGATGCCGAGGGTGATCCCGCCGAAGAGCATCGACAGCAGCGCGTTGGTGGCCGCGTTGTCGATGCGCCGGTCGTACTCGTGCAGCTCGTTGTGGACCTTGAAGAACCACACGAGGCCGTAGATGCCGAGCGTGATGATCGGCAGGCCGAGCCAGGCGGCGGCGGGGTTGCGGCGCTTCATGTTGATGCCGGTGCCGCGCGCGACGGCGCCCTGCTGCTGTTGCTGGGCGGGCGCGTAGCCGCCCTGGTAGGCCTGCTGCTGTTGCTGCTGCTGCTGGTGTGGCTGGCCCTGGCCCTGCTGGGGGTAGCTCATTGAGTATTCGCTCCTGAAGGAGGCGGTCGTGCTCCGGCCGACCGTCCGTTACCGTTCACCCGTTCGGTGAGCCAAGACTGTAACGGCATCCGCGCACGTCGCGCGCGCAGATCGCCGACTTTCTCGACATTACTGGCGAATTCTCCAGAGAACGGCTGATCAGCGCAACTCGATGGTCACCTCGTCCTCGCACGGCGGGGCCGCCTCCTGATCGCCGCAGCCGGTCGCCCCGTAGCAGCGGATCCGCAGGTGCGACTCGGTCACGTCCAGGCGCAGGAAGCTCTTGAAGAACGGCGGGTCGTCCCAGTCGGCCAGTTCGGAGCGGAAGCGCTGCGGCACCTTGCGGACGGGGAACCGCAGGAACCGGGGACGGCGCCGGCCGTCGCGCGGGACGCCGAGGAGCGCGGCGACGAGGCGGGCCCGGCGGGACGGCTCGGGCTTGCCGTAGCCGCGGCCCGCGGTGATCTCCAGCCGGTGCTCGACGGCGGCCGTCGCGTCCTCCGGGGTGAGGTCGAAGAACTTGCGGAGGTGCAGCCACCGGCCGTACAGCTTGCTGTACCGGGAGAGCGAGTCGCCGCGCAGCGGGTAGCAGCGGAAGTCGCCCTCGTCCACGACGCGCGTCTTCGGGATCGTGTGGGTCGCGTGCATGAACGCGCCCCCGGCGCCGGACACGATGTACTCGATCGTGCGGCCGCCCTCGACCGCCACCGGATAGCGCTGGTAGTTGTGGATGTCGCCGCCGATCGCCGCGATGTAGTTGTGCGCCGGGTCCCGGATGATCTCGTCGATCGTCCCGCCGCCATCGATCCGGCCCGGACGGTGATCATCATCCACATAGAGGGGTTTTCCGGTCACGAGCAGCTTGGGTTTCGGACCCGCGGAGACCTCGCGAAGCCAGCGACCCTGGCCGTGGTCGACGACGCCCGTGATCCCGGTGTCGACGGCGATGACGCGCAGCGACGGCGTGTCGATCGCCCAGTACGGCCCCGGCTGGACGGCCTGCTGGCCGGGCGCGCCCCGGTAGCGGCGGCGGGCCTCCGCGAGCGCGTCCGAGTCGACGTCGCCGGGGCGGCACCAGAGCATGCGCGGGAGGAACCCGAGCGGGCCGCGCCAGGGCGGCGGCGTGCAGTCCGCGTCCAGGCCGCAGAAGACGTGGAGGAAGCCGCGCAGGCCGTCGTACCAGTCGTGGTTGCCGGGCACGGCGTAGATGGGGGCCGGGTAGTCCTTGTAGGGGCGGAAGAACTTGTCGGTGTAGGAGGCCGCGTCCCCGGTCGGGTAGATCACATCGCTGGCGATGATCATGAAGTCGGTGTCGCCGGCGGCGTGCAGCAGCGGCGGCACCACCGCGTACTGCGACTTGTCGCCCTCGCCGGTGTCGCCGAGCAGGACGAACGAGAACTCAGGGTCGGCGCGGTGGACGGTGAACGCGGCGGGCGACCCGCGCTCGCCCAGGGCGGCGACGCAGCGGCGGCGGATCGCGTTCGACGGGTCGCCGAACCAGCGCGCGAGCACGTCGTTGCGGGACCGCCACAGCACCTTCGGACGGCGCCAGGAGAAGTCGGTGATGCGCTCGGGGAGCAGGTCGTGGAACGTCCCGGGCTTCCCGCAGGTCCACCCGGCCCCCGCCTCGGAGTCGCGTGAGCTCTCGGGACCGCGCGGGTTCTCGGGCTCGGGAGATTCCTCGGCAGACACAGAGCGCCTCCGGCAGCGTGAGGGGGTCCTCACAGCCTGTACGGAGGCGATTCCGGCCGTCAAGCGACTTACCGGGACGCGCCAGCTCTTTTCCTGCGCTGGGCGCCACGCGGAAGCGTGGTGGACACCGGCGCCACCCCCAGAGACGCCGGCGCCACCACGTCACGGGCGTCCGCGGTCATCATGAGTCCCCCCAGAACGGCGATCAATCGCCTTCCCATGATGTCTCCACAGACAGCCCCAAGGTCCCGTAGCGGGACGTAACTGACGCTACCCGAGGGGCCGTAATGCAGACGTAAATCGACCCAAACTTCGGGCCAAGTCCCGGGAAGCCGCACGCGGCCGTCCGGCCAACCGGGGACCCTGCTCAGGGCGCCAGGACGCGGAGGGCGCCGGGCAGCACGCGCGCCGTGACGGGCAGCACGCCGGGCAGCTCGCCGTCCGCGCCGTACGGGAGCGTCCGGCCGGGCGGGCCCGCCAGCTCGATCCGCACCTCCTCGCCCCGCATGACCTCGACCTCGGGGCGCCGCACGTGCGTGCCGTCCTCCAGCTCGCGCATGACGGCGAAGAACAGCCGCTTGGGCGCCGTCCGGATGAGGATCACGTCGAGCAGGCCGTCGTCCACGCGCGCGTCGGGGGCGATGTGCTTGCCGAACCCGTAGTAGCCGGAGTTGGCGGCGACGACGGTGTAGCCCTGCCGCTCGCGCGTCTCGCCGTCCACCGTGATCAGGTAGTCGGCGGCCCGCCACGAGACGATCGCGCGCAGGGCGCCGAAGTAGTAGGCGGCCGAGCCGCGCAGCAGCCGGGTCTTGTTGGCGTTGTCGTTGGCGACCGCGTCCACGCCCGCGTAGACGCTGCCGAGGACGGCCGTCCCGTTGGCGTCGATGGCGTCCACGGCGCGCGGCTCGCCCTCCAGCAGCAGCTTGGCCAGCTCCTCCGGGTCGGACGGGACGCCGAGCTGCCGCGCGAAGTCGTTGCCGCGCCCGGCGGGGACGATGCCGAACAGCGCGCCCGTCCCGGCGAGGGCGCCGCCGACGCAGCCGGCCATGCCGTCGCCGCCGACAGCGAGCACCGCCCGCCCGCTCTCCGCGGCGGCGCGGGCGAGGTCGGCGGCGTGCTCCAGGCCCCGGCTGTACTCGACGTCGAGTTCGGCGCCCGCCTCGCGGAGCAGCCGTCCCAGCGGCACCAGGCAGGACGCGGACGCGGAGCCGCCCGCCGCCGGGTTGACGATGGCGGTGAACGCCCGTGCCTCGGCCATACGGCTACTCCTTACGTCTCCGGCGAGATCCCGGCGACCGGCGGGATCAGGACGCCGGGGTTCATGATCCCGGACGGGTCGACCCGGTCCTTGACGGCGCGGAGCACCGCCGCGCCGAGCGGCCCGATCTCCCGTGCGTACGCGTCGCGATGGTCGGTGCCCACCCCGTGATGATGGCTGATCGTGCCGCCCGCGTCGATGATCGCGTCGCCGGCGGCGCGCTTGGCCCGCACCCAGGTCGCGGCCGGGTCCTCGCCCTGCGCGGACACGACGGTGAAGTACAGCGAGGCGCCGGACGGGTAGACGTGCGAGATATGGCACATCACCAGCGGCGGCGTCCCCGCGTCGGTGAGGGCGCCGGTCAGCGCGCCGCGGACGGCCTCGTACAGCGCGGGGACGTCCGTCCAGAACGCGGCGGTCTCCAGCGTCTCGGCGAACGCGCCGGCGTCCAGCAGCGCGTCGCGCAGGTAGGGCGCGTCGAAGCGGCCGTGCTCCCATTTCTCGCCCGGCCCGGCGCCGAGCGGTTCGCCGCCCGCGGCCCGCAGCGCGTCCGCCGCGCCCGCCCGCAGCTCGGCGACGCGCTCCGGGGTCCCCTCGAAGCCGAGCACGGCCAGGCAACCCGCGGACGCCCCCGCGCCGATCTCGGACGGGTCGGCCAGCCCGACCATGGTCTCGGTCTCGTCGGAGAGCCTCAGCACGGTGGGCAGCGGCCCGTCCTGCGCGAGCCCGCGCAGCGCCGCGGCGCCCTCCCCGAACGACGCGAACCGCCACCCCTCGTACTCCCGCGCCGCCGGGACGGGCCGGACCCGGACGGTCACCGAAGTGATCACTCCCAGCGCGCCCTCCGAGCCGAGGACGAGCTGCCGCAGATCGGGCCCGGCGGCCGACTTCGGCGCCCGGCCGAGCTCCAGCGTCCCCTCCGGCGTCGCGGCGGTCAGGGCGACGACCATGTCGTCGAACCGCCCGTACCCGGCGGACGCCTGCCCGCTGGACCGGGCCGCCGCGAACCCGCCGATCGACGCCCACTCGTACGACTGCGGGAAGTGCCCGAGCGTGTACCCGCGCTCCGCCAGCGCCGCCTCGGCGGCGGGCGCGCGCAGGCCGGGCTGCAGGACGGCCGTCCGCGACACGTCGTCGACCGACATGACGGCGTCCATGCGGCGCAGGTCGAGCGCGATGAACGCGTCCACCCCGCTGGGGGCGAGGCCGCCGACGACCGAGGTGCCGCCGCCGAACGGGACCACCGCGATCCGCCGTTCGGCGCAGGCCCGGAGGATCGCGAGGACCTCGTCGTGCGTCGCGGGCAGGACGACCGCGTCCGGCGCGTCGGAGGTCTCGCCGGCGCGGATGCGCAGCAGGTCCGTCGTGGACTTGCCGCGCGTGTGCCGGACGCGCGCCTCGGTGTCCGCCCGGACGTTGCGGTCGCCGGCGATCCGGGCGAGCGCGGTCAGGGCTTCGGCCGCCAGCCGGGTCCGGGGGACCTCGACGTCCGCCAGCGCGACCGGCGGCGCCTCGGCGGCCCGGACGCCGAGCAGGTCGCGCAGCAGCGCCACCACCGGCTCCGGCAGCGGCGCGGCCCGGCCCGGATCGCCCCAGCCGCTCCACAGCATGTCCCGCACCCCGCGCCTCCCCAGGTCGCCGACTTTGTGCTTACACTGTGACACATGACGTCGAATCGTCACAACAGACAGGTCGGGCGGACCGCCGACGACACGGTGCTCGACGCGGCCCGCGAATGCGTGCTGGCCGTGGGCGTGCGCCGGACGACGCTCACCGACATCGCCCGCCGCGCCGGCGTGTCGCGGATGACGCTGTACCGCCGCTGGCCGGACGTCCGCACGATCGTCGCCGACCTGATGACCCGCGAATGGGTCGGGCTCTCGCTGCAGCCGCCCGGCGACGGCCGTCCGGTCCGGCCCTGGTTCGTGGACGGCCTGGTCCACGGCGTGCGGGCGTTCCGCGACCACCCGCTGCTCCGCAAGATCATCGAGGTGGACCCGGAGCTGCTGCTGCCCTACATCGTGGACCGCTGCGGCGCGAGCCAGCTGGTGTTCCTCGGCCAGTTCGAGGAGACGCTCAGGGCGGGCCACGCCGACGGGACGATCCGCCGCGACCATCCGGCCCGGCAGGCGCGGTCGGTGCTGCTGGTCGTCCAGTCCTTCGTGCTGTCGGGGCCGACGATGATCGACGAGGCCCGCGACGGCCTCGGGTCCAACGCCTTCGACGCCGACCTGCACCACATCCTGGAAAGGATGCTCGCGCCATGAGAGCACCACAACCGGAGGCCCGGACGTCGCTCAACGCGGCGCGCAGGCAGCGCGAGCTCGCCGCGCTGCCCGGCGAGGTGGTGGACGTGCTGGTCGTCGGCCTCGGCGCGACCGGGGCGGGCGCCGCGCTGGACGCCGCGTCCCGGGGCCTGTCCGTCGCCGCGATCGACGCCCACGACCTGGCGTTCGGCACGTCCCGGTGGAGCTCCAAGCTGATCCACGGCGGGCTGCGCTACCTGGCGGCCGGGCAGGTGGACGTGGCGCACGAGAGCGCGGTCGAGCGGGGCGTCCTGATGCGGCACACCGCGCCGCACCTCGTCCGCGCGCTGCCGTTCGTCACCCCGCTGACACCGCTGGTGCCGCGCACCCGGGCGTTCGCCACCCTGGCCGCGTTCCACGCCGGGGACGCGCTGCGGCTCGCCGCGCGCACCCCGCGCTCGGTGCTGCCGGGCCCGCGCCGCCTGTCGGCCGTCGAGACGCTGCGGCTCGCGCCCGCGCTGCGCCCGTACGGGCTGCGCGGCGGGCTGCTGTCGTGGGACGGCCAGCTCGCCGACGACGCGCGCCTCGTCACCGCGATCGCCAGGACCGCCGCCGGGCACGGCGTCCGCGTGCTCACCCGCTGCCGCGCGGTCGCGCTCACGGGCGACGGGGCGCAGGTCCGGGACGAAGCGACCGGCCGGGAGTTCGCCGTCCGCGCGCGCTCGGTGATCAACGCGACCGGGGTCTGGGCG
>NZ_VCKW01000320.1 GCF_005889715.1 Actinomadura soli | reverse complement strand
GGTCTGGCGGGGGCTCGGGGCGCGGGTCGTCGCGGCCGAGCCGCAGCCCGACTGCCTGCGCGTCCTGCGCCTCCTCTACGGTCGCGCCGACGGCGTCACGATCGTGCCGGACGCCGTCGGCGCGGCGCCCGGCCGGGCCGAGCTGGCCCTCTCGACGGCGACGCCGACGGTCTCGTCGCTGTCGCGTGGCTGGATCGAGTCGGTCGCGACGGACAGCAGCTTCGCCCGCGTCCGCTGGGACCGCTCCGTCGAGGTGGCCGTGACGACGCTGGACGACCTCATCGCGGCCCACGGCGTCCCGGCCTTCTGCAAGATCGACGTCGAGGGCTTCGAGGCGGACGTCCTCGCGGGCCTCACCCGCGCCCTGCCCGCGCTCTCGTTCGAGTACATCCCGTCCGCGCACGAGGCCGGGCTGGAGTCACTGCGCCTGGTGGAGCGGCTCGGCGCGACCGCCGGCGGCTACGAGTACAACTACTCGCCCATCGAGACGATGCGGTTCGCCGCCGGGCGCTGGCTGGACGCCACCACCCTGGAACGGCAGCTCGAACGCATCCGCCCGCGCGGCAGATCCGGCGACGTCTACGCGCGGCTCCGCCGAGCTTGACGCTAATGTCCTTAGCTTTATGGTTATGGCTAAGAGCAGGCCGATCTTCGCCGGGATGTGCGGCTGGCTGGCCCACATCTCCTTCGACCGCGCGTTCGGCTACGGCCTGCGCACCAAGGACGGCTTCCAGCGCGGCTGACCGCTCACCCCGCCCCCTTCATGACCGCTTCGCGCACGGCCGGGACGATCTCCCTGGCCCAGCGCCCGAGGAACACCTCGTCCTGGGCCCCGTCGCCCGCCGGGAAGAGCGTGAAGCCCGACGCGCCGTGCTCCAGGACCGCCCCCGTCAGCTCCTCGGCCCACTGGCCGGCGGAGCCGCCGATCCAGCGCCCGGACCGGTCGCGGGTCGCGGCCAGCGGACGGTCGGTGATGCGCCCCGGAAGGTTGAAGATCGTGCGGATCTCCCCCGGATCGCGTCCCGCGGCGGCCGCCGCCTCATCGATGATCGGGCGCGACGTCCGGTACCGGTCGCTGAGCCAGTCGGCCGCGTGGCCGGGGATCCAGCCGTCCGCGACGCGCCCGGTCGCGGCCAGGGACTTCGGCCCGACCGACCCGGTCCACACGGCAGGCGCGGCGACCGGGGCGGGTTCGATCTCCTCCACGCGGTAGTGGCGGCCCCGGTGGGTGACCGGCGGGCCGCCGCCCGACAGCTTCCTGACCAGGACGATCGCCTCCTCGAAGGCGTCCACGGCGGCGCCCGGGGAGAGCCGCGGCACGCCCATGTCGCAGATCCGGTCCCAGAGCCCGCCCGCGCCCATGCCGAGCACGACACGTCCGCCGGACAGCGCCGACAGCGACGTCACCGTCCGCGCCAGCATCGGAGCCGGGCGGGTCGGCAGGTTGGTGACGTTCGCGAGGCCCGCGATGCGCTCCGTCCGCCCCAGGATGAACCCGATGGCGGCGTAGGCGTCCAGGCGTCCGCCGATGTAGGGGTGGTCCGACAGGGAGAAGACGTCGAGCCCGTCCCGGTCGGCCTGCTGGGCCAGACGAAGCAGTTCGGGCGCGTCGCCGACGCCGGTGTGGGCACCGAAGCCGAAGACGACGTTCTTGGCCGCCATGGTTCCGCCTCCCTTCTCAGCCAGCGGTGCCGAACAGTTCGGCGAACCGTCCGGTGAACAGGTCGGCGCCCTTGTACTCGGCGACCGCCGGGGCCGGGAGGACGGACGGCCCGTCCTCCATGGGCATCTGGCCGACGCCGCCGCGCGGCCCGAGCGGGAGCAGGATCATGGGCTCCGGCGACGGCCGGTAGACCGCCGGCGGCCGCTCCCCGCGCAGCTGGGCGAGGATGTTCTCCGCCACCACCTCGGCGTGCTTCATGGCGTGCCCGGCGCGCTTCGCCTCCGCCACGTCGGTGAGGTCGCCGATCGCGTAGACGTGGTCGTGCCCGCGGACGTTGAGGGTCTCCGAAACCGGCACCTCGCCCTGCGCCGTCCGGGTCGTGAGGCGCCCGTCGGCGAGGTACTCGCTGTTGACGCGCACGCCGTGCGCGCGGAACCAGATGTCGGCCGTGATTGCCTCACCGCCGGTCGTCGTCACGGTGAACTCCTCGGCCCGCCCGGACGGCGTCGCGGGCGGCGCCGCCAGCCGGGTGCCCAGCAAGAGCCGGACGTCCAGCTCGTCAAGCTGGCGATGCAGGTCGTGGCGCAGCTCGGGCTGGAAGCCCGGGAGAAGCCGCTCGACCGGATCGACGACGGTCACCCGCTTGCCCGGCCAGACCTCCTTGATCTCACCGGCCAGCTCCAGGCCGACGGGCCCGGCCCCGGCGATCAGCACCCGCTCGGCGCCCGCGAGTTCCTTGTGGGTCCGGCGCAGGTCGTCCAGCGCCGCGTCGGCGGTGTCGGCGTCCGGCTTGGCCGGATAGACGTAGCTGGACCCGGACGCAAGGACCAGGTAACCGGCCTCGACACGCCGTCCCGAGGCGAGCGCGACGCCGCCCGGGTCCACCGAGACGGCGCGGTCGCGGATCACCGTGCCCCTGGTCATCAGCGCGTCGTAGGGGAAGAAACATGTTGCCCGCCCAGTCCGGCCGGGTCAGCGCCCGCAGGGAGCCCGCCGCGTTGACGAACGCGTCCCGGGGCTCGATGAGGACGACGTCGGCCTCGGCGTCCAATGCCTTGGCGACGGCCGATCCCCCGTAACCTCCGCCGATGACGGCGACAGTCCGACTCATGATCACACGCTCCGCACATAGGGGAAGAGTTCGTACTACGAACCATATTAGTTCGTGCTGCGAACTTCAACCCACGGTCGCGGAGTCAGTGTTTGGAGAACGGCCCCTCGCCCGGTTCCATGAAGACCACCGGGACCTCGTTGTCGCGGACGACGCGGCCGAGCACCTCGGCGAGCGCGTCCCGGTCGGCGTCGCCGAGACCGTCGGCGAGCCTCTCCACCCGCCGGCATGTCTCGGGATAGAACTCATCGATGAGCTTGCGACCCCGCGGCGTCAGCGCGACCCGCACCGCCCGCTGGTCATCCGGGTCGGACTCCCGCTGGACCAGGCCGTTTCGCTCCGTCCGGTCGACCAGGCCGGTCAGGCTCGACTTGGCCAGGCCGAGCATCGCGCCCAGCTCGCCCATCCCGCGCGGCCGCATCATCAGCACGCACAGCAGCACGCCCTGCTGCGAGGTGATGCCGTGCTCCCGAGCCGACTCGGTGTACACGGCGTTGACCAGGAACGCGCTCTGCACCAGCGCGCTCACGACCCCGACCCGCTCACCATCCTGCGTACCCACCCGACCAGCATACCCACAGTTCGCACCACGAACTGATGCCCCGAGCGGTGCCGGGGTTGTGGGGACGGCGGATTTCACGCATGATCGGCAGCCCCGGCCGATCGACACCTAGAGGGGAGCCGCTCGTGCCCGCCAACATTCCTTTCACCAGACGTGGCCTGCTCGGAAGCACCGCCGCCGCCATGGGCGGCCTGCTGCTCGGCCCGCTGCCCGCCAGGTCCGCCGCATCCGCACTGGCCGTGCCCCGCCGGTACACCCGTGCCGAGTGGGCCGCCCGCCCGCCCACGAAGGCGGCGAACGTGCTGAACCGCGCTCCCGACCACATCGTCGTCCACCACACCGCCTCGGCCAACGCCACCGACCTGTCGCTGGAGCACGCCTTCGCCCTGTCCCGCGCCATCCAGAACTTCCACATGGCCACCAACGGCTGGGAGGACACCGGCCAGCAGCTCACCATCAGCCGCGGCGGCCACCTCATGGAGGGACGCAACCGCAGCCTCGCCGCCATCGACGCCGGTGACCTCGTCGTCGGGGCGCAGACGCTCGGGCACAACGACCACACGATCGGCATCGAGAACGAGGGCACCTACATGACCGCGCAGCCCACCGGCGCGCTGTGGGACGCCCTCGTCGCGACCTGCGCCTGGCTGTGCGGCGTCCACGGGCTCGACCCGCATGAGGCCATCGTCGGGCACCGCGACTACAACACCACCGCCTGCCCCGGCGACGTGCTCTACGCGCGGCTCCCGCGGCTCCGCGACGAGGTCGCCGGAGACCTCGGCCTGCGGCGGCGCGCTCCCGAAGGCCCTCCGCCCAAGCCCAGCGGCCTGCCGGGCCCGCGCTTCACCTTCGACCACGGACCGGCCGTGTAGGACGCCGGCGGGGCCGCCCCCGCGAAGGAGGCGGCCCCGCGTCCGGCCGTCAGCGGCCGACGTAGCCGGCGAGGTGCTCGCCGGTGACAGTGGAGCGGGCGGCGACGAGATCCGCGGGCGCGCCCTCGAAGACGACCTTGCCGCCGTCGTGACCGGCGCCCGGTCCGAGGTCGATGATCCAGTCGGCGTGCGCCATGACCGCCTGGTGGTGCTCGATGACGATGACCGACTTGCCGGAGTCGACGAGCCGGTCGAGCATCGCGAGCAGCTGCTCGACGTCGGCGAGGTGCAGGCCGGTGGTCGGCTCGTCCAGGATGTAGACGCCGCCCTTCTCGCCCATGTGGGTGGCCAGCTTGAGGCGCTGCCGTTCGCCACCGGACAGGGTGGTCAGCGGCTGGCCGAGCTTGAGGTAGCCGAGCCCGACGTCGTCCATCTTGGCGAGGATCTTGTGGGCGGCGGGGGTGCGCGCGTCACCGGAGCCGAAGAACTCCTCCGCCTCCGCCACCGACATCGCGAGGACCTCGCTGATGTCGCGGCCGCCGAGGTGGTAGTCCAGCACCGACGCCTCGAACCGCTTGCCTTCGCAGTCCTCGCAGGTGGTGGTGACGCCGTCCATGAACCCGAGCTCGGTGTAGATGACACCGGCGCCGTTGCAGCCGGGGCAGGCGCCCTCGGAGTTGGCGCTGAACAGCGCGGCCTGCACGCCGTTGGCCTTCGCGAACGCCTTGCGGATCGGGTCGAGCAGCCCCGTGTAGGTCGCCGGGTTGCTGCGCCGCGAGCCGCGGATCGGGGCCTGGTCCACGGTGACGACCCCGTCCCGCCCGGAGACCGAGCCGTTGATCAGCGAGCTCTTGCCGGAGCCCGCGACACCGGTGATCACGCAGAGCACGCCGAGCGGGATGTCGACGTCCACGTCCTGGAGGTTGTGGGCGTTCGCTCCGCGGATCTCCAGCGTCCCGGACGGCTTGCGCACGTCCTCCTTGATCGCGGCCCGGTCGTCCAGATGGCGGCCGGTGAGCGTGTCGCTGCCGCGCAGGTCCGCGACCGTCCCTTCGTAGCAGACGGTGCCGCCCGCCGTTCCCGCCCCGGGCCCGAGGTCGACGACATGGTCGGCGATCTCGATCGTCTCCGGCTTGTGCTCCACGACGAGGACCGTGTTGCCCTTGTCCCGCAGGCGCTGCAGCAGCTCGTTCATCCGCTGGATGTCATGGGGGTGAAGGCCGATGGTGGGCTCGTCGAACACGTACGTGACGTCGGTGAGCGCGGATCCGAGGTGACGGATCAGCTTGGTGCGCTGCGCCTCGCCGCCCGACAGCGTCCCGGACGGCCGGTCCAGCGACAGGTAGCCGAGCCCGATCTCCACGAACGAATCGAGCGTCTGCTGCAGCGTGGTGAGCAGCGGCGCGACCGACGGCTCGTCCAGCGCGCGGACCCAGCCGGACAGGTCGCTGATCTGCATCGCGCACGCGTCCGCGATGTTGATCCCCTTGATCTTCGAGGACCGGGCCGCCTCCGCGAGCCGCGTCCCGCCGCAGTCGGGGCAGGCCGTGAAGGTGACCGCGCGCTCCACGAACGCGCGGATGTGCGGCTGCATCGCCTCCTTGTCCTTGGACAGGAAGGACTTCTGGACGCGCGGCACCAGCCCCTCGTAGGTCAGGTTCGCGTTGTCGATCTTGATCTTGACCGCCTCGCGGAAGAGCAGGTCGTGGCGCTCCTGATCGGTGTAGTCGCGGATCCGCTTGTCCGGATCGAAGAAACCGGTGTGGACGATGAACCGCACCGACCAGCCGTCCGCCTTGTAGCCGGGGACGGTGATCGCCCCCTCGTTGAGCGACTTGGAGTCGTCGACGAGCTGGCGCAGGTCGATGTCGGAGACCGAACCCCGCCCCTCGCACCGCGGGCACATCCCGCCGGCGCGGCTGAAGGTCACCTTCTCGGCCTTGGCGCCGTCGCCGCGCTCGACGGTGATCGCCCCGGCCGCCTTCACCGACGGGACGTTGAAGGAGAACGCGTTCGGCGGCCCGATGTGCGGCTGCCCGAGCCGGCTGAACAGCAGGCGCAGCATCGCGTTGGCGTCGGTGACGGTGCCGACGGTGGAGCGCGGGTTGGCGCCGAGCCGCTCCTGGTCGACGATGATCGCCGTCGTCAGCCCCTCCAGCAGGTCGGCCTCGGGACGCGCCATCGTCGGCATGAAGCCCTGCACGAACGCGCTGTACGTCTCGTTGATCATCCGCTGCGACTCGGCGGCGATCGTGTCGAACACCAGCGAGCTCTTGCCCGAGCCGGAGACGCCGGTGAACACGGTCAGCCGGCGCTTCGGGATCTCGACGCTGACGTCCTTGAGGTTGTTCACCCGCGCGCCGTGCACGCGGATCAGGTCGTGGCGGTCGGCGACGTGCTCGGTAGGCGACTGCGCCTCCGTCCCCCTGGTCATGCTCATCGTGTCTCCATCTGTCAGGTGGAGCCGCCCTCCGCGGTCTCCGCCGGCGCCGCCTGTCGCGAGCCCGCCGACTCCGAAGGATACGTCCGGTTCGCGGGGCTCGCGGCGGGCGCGCCCCGGTTCGCCCCGGCTCGTGCGTGAGGCCGCCTCCGGCCTCGGTGGCGGCCTCGTCCGAACACCATCTATGCAGGTCAGGCCGCAAGGGCCGGACGGCGGCTCAGCGCTGCTCCTGGATGCGGAGCAGGTTGCCCGCCGGGTCGCGGAAGGCGCAGTCGCGGACGCCGTACGGCTGCTCGGTCGGCTCCTGGACGACCTCGGCCCCGCTCGCCTCCAGCTTCGCGAACGTCTCGTCGAGGTCGGGGGTGGCGAGGTTGATGCCCGCGTACGTGCCCTTCGCCATCATCTCGGTGATCATGCGGCTCTCGTCCTCGGTGATGCCGCAGCCCTCGACGACCGGCGGCTCCAGGACGATCGACGTGCCGGGCTGCCCGGCGGGGCCGACCGTGATCCAGCGCATCCCGCCGTAGCCGACGTCGTTGCGGACCTCGAAGCCGAGGGTGTCGCGGTAGAAGACCAGGGACGCGTCCGGGTCGTCGTGCGGAAGGAAGGTCTGGTGAATGCTGATGTCCATGGCCGTCACGCTAGCTGCGGCTCGGTGACCGGTGCTTCTCGATTCCTGATCGGTCTCGTGACCCGCTTCGCCACGCACGGCGCCATCCCCTCCGTCGCGGCCGACCGCTCCCGCCGGTACACGCTCGGCGGGACGCCCACGAGCTCGGTGAAGCGCGTGCTGAAGGTGCCGAGCGACGAGCATCCGACCTCGAAGCAGACCTCCGTCACGTTGAGGTCGCCGCGGCGCAGCAGCGCCATCGCGCGCTCGATGCGCCGTGTCATCAGGTAGCCGTACGGCGACTCGCCGTAGGCGAGCTTGAACTGGCGGCTGAGGTGCCCGGCCGACATGTTCACGCCACGGGCGAGCGCCTCGACGTCCAGCGGCTTCTGGTACTCGCGGTCGATCCGGTCGCGGACGCGGCGCAGCAAGGCGAGGTCGCTCAGCCGCTGCGCCTCCGCTGATCTGCTGCTCACCTGCGAAATCGTGCCATGCCGCGTCCGATATGTCTAAGCGCGCCGGCAGCGGACGGCCGCCCTGGACCTGCCTCGCGCCGATACAATCCGCCCCGGGGCGTCCGCGACGAGACGAGTGATGGCGAGTCCATTCGGAGTACGGATCGGATGATTGCATGCTGATCGACCAGGCGACCGGAGCCCTCCTTGGGTAGGGGCAGGCGTCCCGGGGGCAGGAGCCGCGGGCGCGCCGGAGCCGCCGTCGGCGGCCCGTTCGGCCGGATGGCGGGCCAGGCCTTCCGCAGCCCGAGGG
>NZ_VCKW01000031.1 GCF_005889715.1 Actinomadura soli | reverse complement strand
CTTGTGGTGAGACCTGTCCTACCAGAGGCTTCACGTCTGTGTGCATCTACGGCTCGACACCGGGCCCGTCCCCTGAGCGCGCTTCGTGGCTACTTCGCGCAGATCATTTCGCTGAGAAAACGTCAGTGCGATGGCAGCACCACGCAAATACCCCCAGGAGCTCCGGGACCGGGCCGTCCGGCTGGCGTTGGAGTCCGACCGCCCCATCGCCCAGCTCGCGGCCGATCATGGCCGCAACGGGCGATCAGGCCGTCGACCGGGACCGGGGCCGGACGGGCCCCGCGTGTCGCGATCACGTGGCCGAAAAAAGGATTGGACGCAGTGATGCACGGGCCCATAGCTTGCAGTTGACCGCGACACCGCCCGAGGAGGTGAGACCCATGAACGCTGTATCGATGTGGGTGCTCCCCCTCCCAGTCTCGGTCGGGCGATTGATGTAGGTGTCGCCGGGAGCGCCTCGCCAACAAGGCACTCCCGAAAGGCAACATCATGCAATCTCCGCAGGTCACCGCCGAGTCGTCGTCGAACGACACGGCCGATCCCGCGCCCCTCATGTTCGACGTGATCATTGCCGGGTGCGGGCCGACCGGTGCGATGCTGGCCGCCGAACTGCGGCTGCACGACGTGCGGGTACTGGTTCTGGAGAAGGAAACCGAGCCGGTGTCGTTCGTCCGCATCGTCGGTCTGCACATCCGCAGTCTCGAGCTGATGGCAATGCGCGGGCTGCTGGACCGCGTTCTCGAACACGGAAGACGGCGTCCGGCCGGCGGCTTCTTCGCCGCCATCGACAAACCCGTGCCCAGGGGCCTGGATTCCGCGCACGCCTATCTGCTGGGCATCCCGCAGCCGGTCATCGTTCACCTGCTCGAAGAGCATGCGATCGAACTGGGCGCGCAGGTCCGGCGCGGTTGCGCGGTGGCAGGTCTCGAGCAGGACGGCGAGGGTGTGACCGTCGAGCTGGCAGGCGGGCAACGGCTGCGGTCGCGCTACCTCGTCGGCTGCGACGGCGGGCGCAGCACGGTGCGCAAACTGCTCGGCGTCGGTTTTCCCGGCGAGCCCTCGCGGACCGAGACGCTGATGGGCGAGATGCAGGTGGGCGCGCCGCAGGAGGAGATCGCCGCCAAAGCGGCCGAAGTCCACGAGACCCACAAACGATTCTGGCTCAGGCCCTTCGGCGAGGGGGTCCACAGCGTCCTCGTCCCCGCCGCGGGAGTCAGCGATCGCGCGGAACCGCCCACCCTTGAGGATTTCAAACAGCAATTGCGCGCCATCGCCGGAACCGATTTCGGCGTGCACTCCCCGCGCTGGCTGTCCCGCTTCGGCGACGCCACCCGGCTGGCCGAGCGTTACCGGGTCGGGCGGGTGCTGCTGGCCGGTGACGCGGCGCACATCCACCCGCCCACCGGCGGGCAGGGCCTCAACCTCGGTGTGCAGGACGCGTTCAACCTCGGCTGGAAACTGGCCGCACAGATCCGCGGCTGGGCGCCGGAGCCATTGCTGGACACCTATCAGGCCGAACGCCGTCCGGTCGCCGAGGACGTGCTGGACAACACCCGCGCCCAGACGGAACTGCTGTCCACCGGACCGGGCCCGCAGGCCGTGCGCAGGCTGCTCACCGAGCTGATGGACTTCGACGAGGTGAACCGCCATCTCATCGAGAAGATCACCGCGATCGGCATCCGCTACGACTTCGGCGAAGGCCCCGACCTGGTCGGCCGCCGCCTGCGCGACATCGACGTGAAACAGGGCCGCCTCTACGATCTGCTGCATCGCGGTCGTGGTCTGCTGCTGGACCGCACCGAACGCCTGACCGTCGGCGGCTGGGCGGACCGGGTCGATCACCTCGCGGACCCCACCGCGGAACTGGACGCTCCGTGCGTCCTGCTACGCCCCGACGGCCACGTCGCCTGGATCGGCGACGACCAGCAGCACCTGGACGACCATCTCTCCCGCTGGTTCGGCAAGCCCGCAAACTGATTTCACTCTAGCAACGGAAGACCGCCAGTCTTAGATGGTCGGCGGCCTTCCGTTCGCAAGCGAAAAGGGCTCACTTAATACCGCCATTGGCGCTCGCCTATCCCGAAAGATGGGCGCTCACCAGCTTTACCCCTTCTGGTCAGGGCGGGAGTCACGGCGGTAGTGCTGGCTGTACCATCACACTCCCCGCAGGCTGGGTGGATCATTCTCCCTCGTGGCACCAAACTCCCTCGTGAAGGCAGGCCACCGGACATCGATTTCCAGCTTGTCATCACCCGACAACCAGTGGCCGACACGAAGTTCCTTCCACACCCTTCACCGCCGGGTGATGACAAGCATGTCCAAAGGGAGGTCAGTGGATGGCGAAACATCGGGTCGGGCTGAGACGCACCGGAACGGTGATGGGCCTGGCCGTTGCGATGGCGGCGGTTCTCTTACCCGTCGTCGTCTCGACAGCGCTCACCACCGCGCCGGCGTCGGCCAAGGCTCCGGACAAGCCGAAGGCGATCGTGGCGATCGGGGACAGTTACATCTCGGGTGAGGCGGGACGGTGGGCCGGAAACGCCAGCACCGGGGCCGGGGGTACCGCGTGGGGCACTGACCTTGCCGCGATCTCCTGCCAGCGGGGCCGGGAGGACGACTGCGACCACGAGCCGAGCCTGGTCTACCTCGACGGCTCCGACGTCGACAAGGGCAACGGGTGCCACAAGTCGAGAATGGCGGAGATCAAGGGCGCCGAGATCGACGGTGTGGAGAAGCACCGGCGGTTCAACCTCGCCTGCTCGGGGGCGACCACAGGCAGCATTCTGCATGACACCTTCAAGGGGCAGGCACCGCAGATCCAGCAACTGGACACCACCGCCAGGGAGCACCACATCACCACGATCGTGGTGTCCATCAGCGGCAACGACCTGCGATTCAGCGACATCATCGCGAAATGCGCCGATGCCTACATGCGCGGAAAACCCCTGTGCAGCGTCAGCGAAGCGCGGGACCTTGAGAGACGGCTTCCCGAGGTCCGGGGCAAGGTCGTCGAGACGCTGCGGGAGATCCATCGGGTGATGCGGGCCCGTGGGCAGGACCGCAGCAGCTACCGGTTGATTCTGCAGTCATATCCGACACCCATTCCGACGTCCGACAAGTACCGCTGGAGCGAGCGGGGCAGGCTCTGGGAGAGATACCTGCGGGGCGGCTGCCCGTTCATGAACACCGACACCGACTGGGCCAACAAGTCCCTGGTTCCTGGCATCAGGGACATGCTGCGCGACGCCGCGTTCTCCGGCGACGCCTCGTTCCTGGACCTGTCCGAAGCGTTCGCCGGTCACGAGTTGTGCACGAAAGAGGCCGACCAGGCCGGCAGCCGGAACAGCCGGTCCAATCCGCTGGAGGCGAAGGACGCGGAATGGGTCCGCTGGGTGCCCTATCTGATCTGGCGCTCGGCCCCCTGGGAGAGCCAGGGCCACCAGCAGGAGGCCATTCATCCCAACGCCTTCGGGCAGGTGGCACTGAGCGCCTGTCTGACCAAGATGGTCGCCGCGTCCCCCGCGCCGGGACAGGCGTTCCGGTGCAAGGGGGCTGCTGGGTTCGAGCCTGAGGACGTGCAGGTCCAGAGGGAGATCGTGCACCAGGAGTCCTGGGGACGCAGGCTCAACGGTCAAGGCGGCCGCCCGGCCGTGTTCACCGACGGCGGTCAGCAGCACGCCTTCGTCAGGGACGGCAACTGCCTGGAGCACATGTGGTGGTCGGCGGCCGGCGGCGTACGCCGGGACCAGTGGGGTTGCGGCATCAACAGCAACCCGGCCGCGTACGCCGGCGGCGGGCAGCAGCACGTCTTCGCCACGAGCCGGAGGTGCCTCGAGCATTTCTGGTGGGAGGGCGGCACCGAGATCAAACGGAACCGGTGGGGCTGCGGCATCGACAGCGCGCCGGCCGGGTTCCTCTACGGCGAGCAGCAGCACGCGTTCGCCAAGAGCGGGAGGTGCCTGGAGCACTATTGGTGGGAGCCGGGCCGTCCGAACAACGACATTCAGCACAACCGCTGGGGCTGTGGCATCGATAGTCCCCCGGCCGTCTTCGTTGACGGCGAGCAGCAGCACGCGTTCGCCAAGAACGGGCGGTGCCTGGAGCACTATTGGTGGGAGCCGGGCCGTCCGAGAAATGACGTCCAGCACAATCGCTGGGGTTGCGGCATCGACAGCCCCCCGACCGTTTTCGTCCACGGCAAGCAGCAACACGCCTTCGCCAAGAACGGTGAGTGCCTGGAACACTTCTGGTGGGAGCCGGGCAGTGAAGTCAAGCGCGACTCATGGGGTTGCGGCATCGACGGCCCTCCGGTCGCGTTCGCATCCGGCGAACAGCAACATGCCTTCGCCACTAAGGACAACTGCCTGGAGCACTTCTGGTGGGAACCCGGCCGGCCCGTCCGCCGCGACCGGTGGGGTTGCGGCATCGAGGGCACCGTGAACGGGTTCGCCACCGGAGACCAGCAGCACGTCTTCGCCATCGGCCAACGACAACCGACCCAACATTTCTGGTACGCCGAATGAGCCGGAAACCGGGATAACGACACAACGCCGAACAATCACATGAGGTCCCCGGATTCCGTCCTTCGACCAGAAGGGCCAGGAAACCGGGGACCTCGTGCCAGTGCCCGGCCGGCGCGCGGGCCGGAACGTCAGGACTTGCAGTTGGCGTTGAGGTAGTGCAGGACGGCGGTGACGCGCCGGTCGGCGGTGCTGGCGGGGTCGAGGTCGAGTTTGGCGAAGATGTTGCGGATGTGTTTGTGGACGGCTCCGTGGGTGACGACGAGTTGTTGGGCGATGGCGGTGTTGCCCAGTCCTTCGGCCATCAGGGCGAGTACTTCCAGTTCCCGGGGGGTGAGGGCGTGGAGTGTGTTGCCGGCGTGGGAGCGTTTGAGGAGTTCGGCGACGACTACGGGGTCGATGGCGGTGCCGCCGCCGGCGACTCGGTGCAGCGCGTCGAGGAATTGCTCGACGCGGCCGACGCGTTCTTTGAGCAGGTAGCCGATGCGGTGGCCGCCGGCGTGGAGCAGTACGGTCGCGAACGCTTGCTCGACGTAGGCCGACAGTACGAGGACGGCCAGGTCGGGGTGGCGGCGCCGTGCTTCGACCGCGGCTTTGATGCCTTCGTCGGTGTGGGTGGGGGGCATCCGGACGTCGACGATGGCGGTGTCGGGCCGGTGCTGGTCGACGGCTGCCAGGAAGGCGTCGGCGTTGTCGGTGGTGGCGACCACGTCCAGTGATTCGGCGCGCAGCAGCAGGGCCAGGCCTTCGCGCAGGAGGGGGTCGTCCTCGGCGATCACGATCCGCATGGCAGCTGCACCTTCAGGGTGGTCGGTCCGCCGGGTGGGCTGGTGAGGGTGAGGTGGCCGTCGTGGGCGTGGATGCGGCTGCGGATCCCGGCGATCCCGGTGCCGCCGCCGGCCTTGCCGCCGGCCTCGGCGCCGCCGGTGCCGTCGTCTTGGATCTGCAGGTGCAGGTGGGGGCCGTGGCGGCGTACGGTCACCTGGGCGTGCCGGGCCCGGCTGTGGCGGGAGATGTTGGTGAGTGCTTCGGCGGTGACGAAGTAGGCGGTGGCCTCGACGGAGGCGGCGCAGCGGCCGGGCAGGTCGATGTCGATCTGGCAGGGGACGGCGCAGTTGGCGGCGAGTCCGGCGAGTGCGCCGGGCAGGCCGTGGTCGTCCAGGACGGGTGGCAGGATGCTGCGCACGACGGTGCGGAGTTCGGCCAGTGCCTGTTCGGCGGCGTCCTGGGCGCGCTCCAGTATGGCCAGGGCGTGGGCGGGGTCGCGGGTGAGTGCGCGGTGGGTGGCGCCGAGCAGTACGGTGACGCCGACCAGCCGGTTTTGGGCGCCGTCGTGCAGGGAGCGTTCGATGCGGCGCAGTTCGGTGGCGTGGGCGTCCAGGGCGGCGGCGCGGGTGGCCGACAGTTGCGCGATCCGCAGGGACAGGTCGGTGTCGGCGGTGGCGGCCAGCAGGTGGCGTCCCGGCCATGCCTGCAGCCGGGCCATGGCGGGTGCGAGCAGCACGAACACCGCGGCCAGTGCGAGGCCCAGGAGGGTGACCAGCAGGGCGTCGGAGGTGTTGGTGACCGTCCAGGACACGCCGGTGAGTTCGGTGTCGGGTGGGGGCAGCAGCCGCCACCACAGGGGGTAGGTGATGTCTTGCACGGCTGAGATCGGGAGGGTGATCGCGAACGCGCTGAAGGCCAGGCCGGCGGTGCCGTGGGTGAACACCCAGCACAGCTCGCGGCGGACGGCGGTGTCGGCCAGGGCGTCGCGGGCGCGGGCTGGTGGGGGTCCGGGGCCGATGATCTCTGGGCCCCAGCGTGACAGCCGGGCGCGTTCGCGGGCGGCCACGGCCCGCACGGCGTGCGGCACGCTGGGCGCCAGCAGCAGCCCGATGCCGGCGGCGCATAACAGGGTGACCGCGGTGACCCAGGCCATCGCGACGAAGGCCAGCAGGGCGGTGCCGAGCCCGCCGACCAGATGCTCCAGGGCGTCCAGGACGGCCCGGGCGCGTTCGGAGAAGCCGCCTGCGGTCCGCCGGGGGATCGCCGGTTCGGGTCTGCCCGCCACCATCGGCCTCCTTCTCGCGCCGACCACTCTAGGACGAACGGTCGCACATCGCCTCGCGGGCGCCGCGGGAGTACAGCCTGCTATACCGCGGAGGACGGGCGGGCTGGATCGTGCGCGGATCTTGTGGTTCCTAAAGTGATGTGCGGAAACCGGAACCCCGCACCCCGGAGCGCACGATGAACGACTCTCACAGTGGACCGGAGCCGCCGACCCCGTCCCGGGCCGCCGCGGCCGCGGACGTGCGTGGTGGAGCCGTCCGGCCGGTGCTGTGGGTGTTTTTGGTGGTCTGTGTGGCGGGTGACATGGTGGCGTGGCGGACCGGCGTGGGCGCGGTCGCCGGCGTGTCGCTCGGGCTGGCCGCCCTGGCCTGCGCCGCCGGGCTGATCGTCCACCACTACCGAAACCGTCCCGGCTGAACACGGCTACCGGACACAACGGGCGAGTCCCGCTCGGCCTCCAGCTCCCGGATCCGGGCCCTGAGCTGCCTGCACTCAACGCTGCGTCGTCACGGACGGCATTCTCGTCAACCTGGCCGAGACCTCTTCGGCGTGCCTCATCGCTGCTCGATGGCGAGGTTGTTGCCAATGAGCCAGCCCATTCCGAAGGCTGAGAGCAGGCCGTTGCCGGACAGGTAGCCGTCGGAATGGGGGCCTGCGAGGCCGCAGGCGGTGCCGCCGCCCGCGTACAGGCCGGGGATCGGCTCGCCGGTGGTGCCCAGGACGCGGCCGGACGGGTCGATCACAAGGCCGCCCTGGGTGGCGAGGAGGCCATGGGTGACCCACGCGAGGTGGTACGGCGCGGTGAGGCGGCGGCGACCTGGGAGGGGGGCCAGTGCCCGCTCGGCCTCCTCCGGTGTCCGGTGCAGGGCAGTGGCCAGGTCCTCGATGGCGGGCACGTCGTGGATGGCGCGCGCGGCGAGGCATTCGCGCATCATCTCCGACTCGCGGGTGGCGGCCATCGCGGTGGCGTCCCAGATCATCGCGGCGCGTTCGCCCGGTTGCCGCCGCAGGACGCCCGCCAGGGACGAGTAGCCCTTCGACTCCTCGTCGACGAAGCGCTCTCCGTCCAGGTTGACCAGGACGGCGCCATTGAACGGCAGCGCCGGGGACACGCGGGTGCCGTGGTCGACGACGACCAGGCCGGAGCGCAGCGCGGCGCCCATGTTCCGCAACCGCGCGCCCATCCGTAGCGCCCAGCCGAGTGCGTCGCCGGTAGAGGTGGAGACTCCGCCGTAGAAGGGCGTGCCGAGCTGGGGGAGGTGCTCTTCGACCAGTGCGCGGTTTCCGGCGAAGCCGTCGGCGGCGAGCACGACGGCGCCGGCCCGGATCCGCTGCGGGGAGCCGTTCTGGGAGACGACGACGCCGGCGACCTCGCTCCCATGCGCGGCGAGGTCGATGACGGGCGCCTCGTCGACGAAGGCGGTGTTGTCGTGCCCGTCGAGAAGGGCGCGCAGGTGACGCATGAGGCGGCCGCCGCCCAGGCGTCCGGTGTCGGTGTGCAGGCGCCAGGCCGTCATTCCGGCCCGGGGCATGTCGGCGCCGAGCTCGATGGGGTAAGCGGTGCCGGCGATCCACTCCACGATCTCCGGGGCCGCCGCGCAGAGCGCCTCCACCACCGGGCGCCGTTCCTCGTCGCCGCTGGCGCGAAGGATGTCCTCGGCGTGCCGCTGCGGCGAGTCCTCGATGCCCGCGGCGGCCTGCCAGCGGGTGGCCCCGGCGGCGAGGGAGCCCGAGGAGATGGCGGCGTTGCATCCCCCGCGGGCGGACTTCTCGAAGACGCCGACGACGAGGCCGGGGTCGCGCGCCGCGCGGAGGGCGGTCATCACGCCGCAGGCCCCGCCTCCGACGACGGCGACGTCCACCTCGGCGTCCCAGCCGGTCATCCCAGGGTTCTCGACGTTCCGTAGAAGTCGCGGGCGGCGTCGACCAGGGGACGGGGCGGGCGCGCGCCGTAGAATCCCGTGCGCGCCGGGGTCAGCCCGGTGGCCCTGAACTGCGCGGCGCGGATTTCGGCGACGCCAACAACGCCTCGATCCGCGAACCCATCGGCCTGGACGCGCCAACCCCCGACTGGGACCGCCACTGGATGACCGCGCTGCGAGTCAACCTCCTGGCCCCCGCACACCTGTCCCGATTCGCCATCAACCACTTCCTCGAACGCGACTGCCAGGGCGTCATCATCGGCCTGACGGCACGCATCGCGGTGCGCGGCGACTACCCGGACTACCTGCAGGACGGCGCCGCGAAGGGCGGCATGAACTCCCTGCTCCGCGGCGTGGCCCGCGGCTTCGCGAAGAACGACATCCTCACCTACCTGATCTCGGCGGGAATCATCGAGACCGACCAGGCCCGGGCACAGTTCGACAGCCACGGCGGCACCGACCAGTACCTGGCCGACATCCCGATGGGAGAGTTCGGCACGCCCAAGGACATCTCAGAACTGATCCTCTTCCTCTCGACCGGCCGGGCCCGGTACTCGACCGGCGCGACAATCGACGCCGGCGGCGCGTCATTCCTCCACTAGGCGCCCTCATGACAGCCGAGTACCGACGGCCGTCCACGCTGCCCGAGCTGCTCACCGACATGGCCGAACCGGGAGCGTTCGCACTCGCCGGCGGCACCGACCTCATTCCCCTCCGCACCGCCGGCGCGGTGTCTCCCACCCTTCTGGTCGACGTCAAGCACGTCAGCGAACTCAACGGCATCACAACCGAAGCCGGCACGACCCGAATCGGCGCCGCGACCACGCTGGCCGACTTGGCCGAGCACCACGACCGCTCCCTGGACGCGATCCTCGACGGAGCGAGAATCGTCGGAGCCCCCCAAACCCGCAACCGGGCCACCCTAGGCGGCAACCTCTGCCGCTCATCCCCAGCGGGCGACACCCTGTGCGGCCTCCTAGTCCTGGACGCGATCGCGGAACTGCACTCCCTCAACGGCGTCCGCCACGTCCCAGTCCGGGACTTCTTCACCGGCCCAGGCCGCAACGTCGCTACCCCCTCAGAGGTACTGGTCTCCATCCGCCTCCCGACAAGGCACGCCGGTTCGGCCTACCACCGCTTCACCTACCGCCGTTCAATGGACCTGGCGATAGTCGGCATAGCAGCCCGCCTATCCATCAAGAACGGCACCTGCGTAGACGCAACAATCGCCATAGGCGCCGCCGCACCCACCCCTCAGTCGCCGCCGAAACTCTCATCGGCACCCCCTGCGACGACAAAGCAATCGCCCACGCCTGCGAACAAATAATCGCCGCCGCCACCCCAATAGACGACGTAAGAGGCACCCGCGCCCACCGCCTCCGCGTCCTAACCCCCTAGCCCGCAATACCCTGCAAACCGCAAGGACCCGGGCCCAGCACACCTAACAAGTGCGGCCGTCCAGGAGCTCTCTTCGTAGCGCAGCACGAGATCTCGGCCCGGCCCGCCCCGCGAAGTCTCCCTGTACGAGAACTACCTGTCCCGGCTCCTGGCCGACTGCTGACCCCGCCGGGCCCCGGCGGTCATACCGGCGGCCGGGCGAGACCGGTCCGGTAGGCGATCACGACCAGCTGCGCGCGGTCGCGGGCGCCGAGCTTCATCTTCGCCCGCTGGACGTGGGTGCGCACGGTCAGCGGGCTCACGAACAGCTCCTCCGCGATCTCCGTGTCGGACTTCCCGTCCGCGACCAGCAGCGTCACCTCGCGTTCGCGCGCGGTCAGGGCGGCCAGGTCGTCCGGGACCGCGAGCTCCGCGCCGGGCTCGGGAGCGGCGAGGAAGCGGCCGATGAGGGAGCGCGTCGCGGCGCCGGACAGCAGCGCGTCACCCGACGCCACGGTGCGGATGCCGTCGAGGAGCCCGTCGGCGGAGACGTCCTTGCCGAGGAACCCGCTCGCCCCGGCGCGCAGGGCGCGGGCGACGTGCTCGTCGGTCTGGAACGTGGTGAGGATGAGGACGCGGGCGTCCCGCAGGTTCGGGTCGGCGCAGACGGCCTCGGTCGCGGCGAGGCCGTCGGTGCCGGGCATCCGGATGTCCATGAGGACGATGTCGGGACGGTGCTCGCGGGCGAGCTCGATGGCCTGCGCGCCGTCCGCGGCCTCGGCGACCACCTCCATGTCCTCGCAGGAGTCGATCAGGATCCGGAACGTCGCCCGCAGCAGGGCCTGGTCGTCGGCGAGCAGAACACGAATGGTCATCAGGGCCTTCAGGAGTGGATGGGCAGTTCTGCGGTGACAGCGAAGCCGCCTTCGGGGCGCCGGCCCGCCCTGAGCTTCCCGCCGGCGGACTGTGCGCGTTCTCGCATCCCGATGAGACCGAACCCGCCGCTGCCCGGAGCCGGCGGGCGCGGGCCGGAGCCGCCGTCGTCGCTGACCGTGAGCGTCAGCGTGTCGCCCCCGTAGGCGAGCTTCACCTCCGCGGCGCCGGCCCCGGCGTGCTTGACGACGTTGGTGAGCGACTCCTGCACGATACGGAACGCGGCCAGGTCGACCCCGGGTGAGAGCTGCCGCCGCTCTCCTTCGACCGCGACGGTGGTGTCGAGCCCCGCCGAGCCGAACGCGGAGACCAGCTCGTCCAGGCGGCCGAGCCCGGGTGACGGCTCCAGCGACTCGGGATCGTCGGACCTGCGCAGCAGCCCGACCGCGGCCTGGAGTTCGCGCAGCGCCGACGCGGTGGTGCGGCTCAGCTCGTCGAGGATCTCCCCGGCCTGCCCGGGGTCGGTGCGCACGATGTGCGCGGCGGTGCCGGCCTGCGCGTTGGCGAGGGCCATGTGGTGGGCGACGACGTCATGCAGCTCGCGGGCGATGCGGACGCGTTCCTCGGCGACACGGTGCCGCGCCTCCTCCTCGCGGGTGCGTTCGGCGTGCTCGGCGCGGGCGTGCACGGCGTCCAGGTAGGCGCGCCTGCCCTGGACCGCCGCACCCGAGACGAGCGCCACGATGATCCAGAACGCCGGAGCGAACGTCGCCAGCTTCTGGGCCTCGTCGTCCTCGATGGACCACTGTGCCGCGACGAGGAACGCCACGATGGCGATCAGTCCGTACACACGCGCGGACCGCTCGGAGATGCGGACGCCCAATGCGTAGAACGCGACGACGAGCGGAATCATGTGCTCGTGGCTGATCGGATAGCCCGTGGCGCCGGTGACGAGGGTGCAGAAGACGACGAACGCGGCGACGGCGCCCGGATAGCGGCCGCGCCACACCAGGGAGAGGCAGGCCGCGCTCGCGGGGAGGGTCCCGGGCCACCAGCCCGACTCGGTGTCGATGTACTGCGCGATGGTGATCATGGACAGCAGCAGCAGGAAGCCCGCCTCGACGATGCGGGGGTGGTCGTCGGCGAACCTCCGCCAAGCAGTGATCATGAGCTCCTCTCTTCCGGATGCCTGTAACCCATGGTGGGGCACGGATCGGTGAGGGCCGTCCGTACGTGGCACGGGCGGCCCTCACCGGTCCGGCGGCGCGGCGGATCAGACGCGCGCCGTGCGCGACCCGGGGTGGTCCGGCGCCACCGTGAGCGGGGGCGGCACCCGGTCGCGCAGGGACTCGCTCTCGACGTCGACGCGCGGCAGGAGCCGGCCCAGCCGGCGCGGCAGCCACCAGGCCCACGTGCCGAGCAGGACGAGGACGGCGGGCACGATCACCATGCGCACGACGATGGCGTCGAACAGGACGGCGACGGCGAGGCCGAAGCCCACCATCTTGATCATCATTCCGGCGCCGGTCATGAACCCCGCGAACACCGACATCATGATCAGCGAGGCGGCCAGCACGACCCGGCCGCTGTACCGGAACCCGGTGACGACGGCCTGCCCCGGTGTCTCCCCGTGGACGTGCGCCTCCCGCATCCGGGTGACCAGGAAGAGCTGGTAGTCCATGGCCAGGCCGAAGCTGATCCCCACCAGGAAGATCGGCAGGATGCTCATGATCGGTCCGGCTTGGTCGACGCCGAAGACCCCGGCTCCGTGGCCGTTCTGGAAGACCGTGACGAGCGCGCCGAACGCCGCCCCGATCGACAGCAGGTAGCCGAGCGTGGCCTTGAGGGGCACCAGTACGGAACGGAACACCAGCAGCAGGAGCAGGAACGCGAATCCGACGATGGTCGCGAGGTAGGGGAGCAGCGCCTTCTGCATCTTCACCCCGACGTCGATGTTCAACGCGGTAGTGCCCGTGACGTCGAAGGACGCTCCGGTGGCGGACTCGATCGCGGGACGCTCGTCCCGGATCTCCCGGACGAGGTCCTTCGTCTCCTGGCTGGTGGGCGCCGTGGCCGGTGTCGCCGACAGCACCGCGGTCGTCCCGGCCTTGTCGAACTGGGGCGGGGAGACCGAGACCACGCCCTCGGTTCCGGCGATCCTCTGCGCGATCGTCCCGACCGCGGCCTTGGGGTCGTCGGCGCGGCCGGCGTCCACCACGACGGTCAGCGGTCCGTTGAACCCGGGGCCGAAGCCCTCCGCGAGCGCGTCGTAGGCGCGCCGCTCGCTGGTCGAGGTGGGCTTGGCCTCGTCGCCCGGCATGCCGAGCCGCATGGACAGCGACGGAACGGCGATGGCGCCCAGGGCGGCGACCGCGACGAGCAGCACCGGCACCGGCCGCCGCACGACGAACCGCGCCCAGCGGGCTCCGACGCCCCCGCCCGCGCCGCCCCTGGCCGGACGGTTCTTGCGGGTGCGGCGCGACAGGACGGAGTTCGGCAGGAAACCGAGCAGCGCCGGGACCAGGGTCAACGCGACCAGCACGCCGACGGCGACCGCGCCGGCGGCGCCCATCCCGATCCTCGTCAGCATCGGGACGCCGACCACCGACAGCCCGGCCAGCGCGATGACGACGGTGAGCCCGGCGAACACGACCGCGGTACCGGCGGTGCCCACGGCCAGCCCGGCCGCCTCCCGGGGTTCGTGGCCCTTGGTCCGCTCCTCCCGGTAACGGGAGATCACGAACAGGGAGTAGTCGATGGCGACCGCCACCCCGAGCATCATCGCCAGCTCGCCCGTCGTCGGGGACAGGTCGAAGACGTTCTGCAGCGCGGTGATCGACATCAGGCTGACGATCACCCCGATGGCGGCGGTGACCAGCGACATCCCGGCCGCGGCCAGCGACCCGAAGGTGATCAGCAGGACCACGGCGGCGACGGCGATGCCGAGGATCTCGCCGACTCCCTGGGCCGGGTCGGTCTCCAGCGCGGACCCGCCGACCTCGACGGTCATCCCGGTGCCCTTGGCCTGCTTGACCGCGTCCCTCAGCAGGTCCTTGCTCGCCTCGGTGAGGTCGTCGGTGGTGACCTTGTAGGTGACCGTGGCGAACGCCGTGGACCCGTCCTTGCTCACGGCCCCCTCCTCGAAGGGGCTCTCCACGCCGGCGACCTGCGGCCCCTTGGCCGCCTGCGCCACCAGCGCGTCGATCGGCGCGCGGTTCTCCGGCGCGGTGATCTTCTGCCCGTCCGGGGCGATGAACACGACCCGGGCGTCGGCGCCGTCGGCCGCGGCGCCGGGGAACTTCTCGTTGATGTGGTCGAACGCTTTCTGGGACTCGATCCCCGGCATCGTGAACGAGTCGGACGGGGCCTTGCCCGCGTTCTGAGAGCCGAGGAAGGCGACGGCGAGGGCGGCGAGCCATAGCAGCGCCACCAGGTAGCGCCATCTGAATGCCCCGCGCCCCAACCGGTACAGGAAGGTGGCCATGGAAAGTCTCCGTATGTGGTGGTGGGAACCCCACAAGGCTCTCCGAGCGCACCCCGGCCCGTAGTCGTGCGTGGCAAGGCATTCGGGTACTGAAAAACGCGTACGCTGGGACGCCCTCGGCCTGGGCCAGAAGGAGGAGAGGGCCCGCCTCAGAGGAGGATCGACTCGATCGGAAGGCTCGAGTCAGCACGCAGTGCGAGCCCCGGAGCCGCGAGTTGGCCGCCACCCCGCCGCTGGGGCTTGGGCAGGGTCGGAGGAGTTATCGCGGATCTCCACTCTGAGCGGTCGCGATCTCCCCTGGTCAGGATTCGCGACGTTCGCTAGAGACTGCCCGGGGTCGAGCGGCCGGTTCTGCCATTCGCTCATGCCCTCGATCACCTTGTCGGTGATGGTGGAGATGGTCTGCTTGGACACTTGCGCGCCGTAGACCTCGGCCAGGTGCGCCGGAGATGTCGCCGTGGTTGAGGCCCTTAGCGCTCAGCGACAGCACCAACTCATCCACCCCCGGAGCGCCGTTTGCGGACGATCTTCGGCTCAAGCCGGCGTCCCCGGTCTCGCGGCACATCGATCTCCACCGGCCCGACCTCGGTGTGGACCGGTGCCCGCTACGGACGTTCCTGCCCTGCCCGTCCGCGGCGCATTCGTGCCGGTCCCGGCCGAGGTGATCGGTGATCTCGCCCTCCAGCGCCGACTCCAGCACCCGCTTGGCCAGCCGCTGCAGCAACCCGCCTGCCCGGTCAGCTCCAACGCCGCTCACGGGCCTGCGCCACCAACCGGCCGACCAACTCCTGGTCCACCCCGGCCACCGTGAGGGCCGACTCGTCGGACTCGGCGTGTGCTCTGTTCTTCAGCTTCTCGAACAGACCCATGCGGTTGTCCGCCCCTCTGGCGCCGCCGTTGAAAGCTCCTCAGCCGGTGCGGCGGCGCCCACGGCGGTACTGTTCGGCTTCCTGATGGATCTTCGCCTCGGTCGCCAGGAGCGTGGCCTCGGCGCGCTCGGTCCGCATCCTCGCGTGCATCTCCCGGAAGGTCGGCACGCGGCGTCGCGCCGGCGGCGACGGCTTCGCGCCCCGCTGTCCCGTCCCCCGTCGCCAGAAACGCTTCAGCAGTCCCATGTCCGCTCCTTCCGCAGCGTACGGCCATGTGCCCCATACGGGACATTCCATGCGCGAGTGTGCTGACGTGGGACGTCGCTGCTGAACTTGAATGGGGGATGTCGGGCTGTTGGTCGGACGGCGGGCGGATGGCTTCGGTAGTCCTGGCGCGGTGAGATATCCGCAGGGTGGCGGCTTGACCGAGGCCGAGCGGACAGCGCGGGAGCGGGTGCGGCTCCAGGCCGTGGCTCGCTTCGAGGTCGGCGAGAAGAACCGGGAGATCGCTGCCGCGTCGCGGGTCTCGAAGCGGTCGGTGGAACGCTGGCGGCGCCAATGGCGCGAAGGCGGCTGAGTCGGGGTGGCGCCAAGGGATCGCCTGGCCGGTCGCGACTGTCTGAGCTGCAGACATCACGCACACAAAGTCGGACACCAGGTCAGTCGGCCTGATCGGGCGGCTCCGGTCCGCCAGTGGGCCGAGTAGGTGCACGCTGATGCGCTGCGGGGCGAGGTGGAGTAGGGGCCTGTGCGCGGGTCTCTCCGCGGGCCCGGCAGTGGTCGTAGTTAGGTGCGGGAGGTGCCGACAGTGGCCAGCAGGCCGGCGGCGGTCCTAACGCCGACGCCGGGCAGTGACGCCAGGGCTTGGAAAGAGGGGTGCCGGTGCCGGACGACGGTCTGTTCGTCGAGCGCGCCGAAGACCCCCTCACGCGACGCTTTGCGATCGGCTTACCGGTCTCGGTCGCTGGCTGGACCGCGCCTCCCGGAAATTGCGGGAGCGTGGGTTAGGTTCGGCGGCATGGACGACGGCACATCGGAGGAGCTGCTGGCGGCGGCGCGCGATGGGGACGGGGCGGCCTTCGGACGGCTGGTGGCGCCGTTCCTCGGGGAACTGCGGGCGCACTGCTACCGGATGCTGGGGTCGGTCCATGATGCCGAAGACGTGGTGCAGGACACGCTCGACCGGGCCTGGCGCGGCTTGGAGCGGTTCGAGAACCGCGGGTCGGTGCGGCCGTGGCTCTACAAGATCGCGACGAATCGTTCGTTGACGCTGATCGAGCGGAGGGGGCGGCGTGAGCTGCCCGTCGACCTGAGCCCGGAACACGCGCCGCTGGCCGAGACGGTCTGGCTCGAGCCGTACCCGGATCGGCTCATGAACTGGGCGGCGCGGCTCACCCCGGAGGAGCAGGCGGTGGCGCGCGAGAGCGTGGAGATCGCCTTCGTCGCCGCTCTCCAGCACCTGCCGGCCTCGCAACGCGCCGTCCTGCTCCTACGCGACGTGCTCGGCTATGGCGCCGGCGAGACGGCGAGCCTGCTGGAGACCTCGGTCGCGGCGGTCAACAGCTCCCTTCAGCGTGCCCGTAAAACCGCCGCCGGGCTGCTCCCCGACAACACCCAGAGTCAGACCTTGACCTCGCTCGGAGAGACGAGCGTGCGCGACCTCGCCCAGCGATACGCGGCGGCATGGGAGGCAGGGGACGTCGACGCCGTGGTGGCGATGTTGACGGCGGACGCGAAATTCTCGATGCCGCCGCAGACGGCCTGGTACGAGGGACACGACGGCATCCGCGGCTTCCTGGAGGTGGGGCCGATGCGCGAGCGTTGGCGCTTCCTGCCGACGCGGGCCGGCGGGCAGTTGGCGTTCGGCACGTACTTGTGGAGCGCGGACAAGGGCGTCTACGTCCCGGCGGGACTGGACGTGCTGATGCTGCGAGACGGGCTGGTCGCCGAGGTGATCTCATTCCTTGACGCGAGCTTCCCGATGTACGGGCTGCCGGCTGAGCTGGCCGGATAGCGAATTCGGCGCGCCGCGATGATTTCGCGGACCGGCGCGGGTTGTAGTTCTGACAGAGCTTCGACCCGAGAGGACGGAAACCGATGACCGCAGCAGCCGAAGACCAGATCCGCGCCCTGATAGAGCGCTGGGCCGAGGCCGTGCACTCAGGGGACATGGACGGAGTGCTCGCCGACCACGCCAAGGACATCGTGATGTTCGATGTGCCGCCGCCGTTCGAGGGCGTCCGCGGCATCGAGGCCTACCGCGAGACCTGGCCCCCGTTCTTCGAGTGGCAGGCGAACGGCGCCTCGTTCGAGATCGAGTCGCTGGACGTCACCGCCGGCGGCGACGTCGCGTTCGCGCACGCCCTGCTGCGTTGCGGCACCGCCGAAGAACTGGCCGCCAACCCGGCCAACCGCCTGCGGCTGACACTCGGCTTGCGGATCGAGGACAACCGGTGGGTCGTCACGCACGAGCACCATTCGTTCCCCATCACCGATCAGCCGAGCACCGAGTAGGCACGGGCCAGGCACGACGTCGCCGACGAGGCCGTACACGTCCTCCGGCACTCCGGATCGTCCGTGGACCGACGCCTCCCTCGGCAGGCATCGGGGACTGTCTGAAGGTCTGCGGGTGAGGCAGTGATCGGCTTTCAGTTCAGGGTGATGCGGTCACCGTAGTGCAGCGGCAGCGCGTTGAGGGCGGCCTTCCAGCGGGGTTTGCCGGTGCTGTTCGGCTGGTTCTTGCGTGGGTGCGGATGACCAGGTAGAGCACCTTGAGCCCGGCCTGCTCGGTGGGGAGGTTCCCGCGTGGCGGTGGCCTGACGGAACCGGGCGTTGAGGCTCCTCGATCGCATCGAACACCGCCTCCACGGTGGCCTCGTACGGCTCCCACCAGTCGGCTCGAAGCAGCCACGAGGGCGCTGACCCGGTCAGGGTTCCCGGTCGCAGGTCACGTCCGTGTCGGGCTGCCTGCCGGTCGCTAGGTAGGCGTTGACGGCGTCGGTGACGCAGCGGTTCGGGTACATCCCGTAGAGGCCGTGGCGCCGGACGTTCCGGAGCGTGACCATGCGGGAGGCGGGCAATGCGCGGTGCAGGGCCATGGCTCCCTCGTACACGGTCCGGGTGTCGCCGGTCGACTGGACGATCAGCGCCGGGTGGCCGTTGCCGACCCTGGTCGGAGCCTCCAGAGGCTTTCCCGGCCAGAACGCGCAGGGGAACACGGTGTTGGCGAGCGGGCCGTAGACCGGCTGCGTCGCCCGGCTGCGCCGGACGTTCCGCCAGTACCAGCCGAGGTCGCGGGGCGCGGACGCGTCGCCGCAGAAGATGGCGATGTTCATCGACAGCGCGTTGTCGAGGTCGCCGTCGGGCGGGCTGAGGTACTCGCGCAGCAGTTCGGACGGCTCGAACCGTTCGCCCCGCGCGGCCCGGTGCAACTCGCGCACGATTCCGGCCTGTTCGGCGAAGTAGCGGTCGTCGGCGAGGATCCCGGCCAGCAGTGACGGGATGATGTGCTCGTCCGCCTGGTACCTTCCGATCTGGAGCGGCCGCCGGGCCGCCCGCGCGATGATCCGCTGTACGGTGGCGCGGACCTCGCGTCCGGTGCGGCCGAGGCCGTACTCGGCGTCGTGCCCGGCCGTCCAGCGCGCCCAGGCGTCGAGGTAGCGCTCATTGGCCGCGCCGAGGGCGGGGAAGGTCCGTGCGGGGGTCCGGGCAGGGTCGAGCGCGCTGTCGAGCACGACCCGGTCGACCTTGCCGGGGAACATCTGGGTGTACACCGCGCCCAGGTAGGTGCCGTAGGAGATCCCGATGTAGGAGATCTTCGGGGTCTTCAGGAGCGTTCTGATCAGGTCCATGTCGCGGGCGGTGTTCCGGGTGGTGAAGTACGGCAGCAGGTCGGGGTACTTCCGCTGGCAGCGCTCGACCTGTTGCTTCTCGTAGGCGACCGTTTCGTCGAAGCCCGCGCGGTCGAGCCCGGCCGATCTGAACCATTCGCCGGTGAGGCCGCAGTTGATGCGCGTGCTGCGGCCGACGCCGCGCGGGTCCATGCCGATCAGGTCGAAGCGTCCGGCGAGCGCGGGGCCCATCGCGGCGGAGGTGAGCAGCGGGCCGTTGAGCCCGCGGCCGCCGGGACCGCCGCCGGTGCCGTGCAGGAGCACGCCGAGCCGGTCCGGGCGGGTGGCCGCGAGCCGCGAGATCGCCACCTTGATCGTCCGGCCGCCGGGGTGCCGGTAGTCGAGTGGGACAGTGATGTCGGCGCAGCTCAGGCCCGCCTTGGCGAGATCCTGGTCCGGGCAGGCCGCCCAGTGGACGGGCTGGTGGGTGAAGCGCGCCATCGCCGCCGAGTCGGCGGAGCCTGCGGCATCGGCGGACGGACCGGGCGCGGGCGCGGCTGCGAGCGCGCCCAGGGCGAGCGCGGGGATGAGCGCGGCGGTCAGCGCGGCACTGCGGGCAGTGGAGCGGGCGAGGCCGCGCGTCGCCTTGCGGGCGGTGGCACGTGCGGCGCTGGGAGTCGCGTTGCGGGCCACGTTGTGGTGGGCGTCGTGCATCAGTGGCTCCTCAAGATGGCGGCCGCCGCGTCCATGAGGTGCTGCGATCCATGCGGATCGGCGGCGATCTCGTTGACCGCGACGGTGACGGCCAGTCCCGCGCCGGTGACGCCGCCCCGTGTGCGGGTGCCCTCGATCGTCCCGCCGTGGCCCCAGAAGACTCCGCCTCCGGGCAGGGGGAAGCTGGCCAGGCCGAGGCCGTATCGTGCGCCTTCGGCGATGTCGGCGGGAACGGTACGGCGCATCTCGGCGAGCATTGCGGGCGGCAGAAGGCGTCCGCCGAGCAGGGCCCGGAAGAACGTGTTCAGCTCGCGGCCGGTGGAGACCAGCGCTCCGGCGGTCCCGACGACCGAGGTGTTGATCCAGTTGACCTCGGTGTGGCCGGGCGGCATGTACGCGCGGGCGTGCGGGCCGCGCAGGCCCTGCTCCGGGTAGCGCGGCCAGAAGGTGTGCCTCAGCCCGAGCGGGCGGATGACCCGCCGGGTGATCTCGTTTTCGGCCGGCCGGCCGGTCACGGCCTCGATGAGCAATCCGGCGAGGACGTAGTTGGTGTTGCAGTACTCCCAGCGCTCCCCAGGCTCGAACCGGGACGGACGGCGCAGGGCGCCACGGGCGAGGTCACGGGCGCGGTAGTGGCCGCGCGCGTGCTCGTTGACGTCCTCGGTGAAGTCGTGGAAGCCGCTCTCGTGCCGCAGGACCTGCCGGACCGTCGCCTTTCCCGGCACCCACGGAAGGCGGCGGGAGATCGGCTCGTCCAGGGCGAGGCGTCCCTCGGCGACGAGTTGCAGGACGGTGGTCGCGGTGAACGTCTTGGTGTTGCTGGCGGTCCGGAGCCTCGCGTCATGCGGGTACGGCCGTCCGGTGCGCAGGTCCCCGGCTCCGGCGAGGACCTGCGTGGTCCGCCCCCCGGGACGGGTGACAACGGCCTGAGCGCCGGGCAGGCCGTCGCGTGCGATCAGGTCGTCCAGAACGCGCCGGGCTCTCCGCTCGTCGTCGGTCGTCCGCGTCGCGGCGCCGTCAGCGGCCCACGCCGGTACGCCGGACACCGCGACGACCGGCAAGGCCGCCGTGGCGGCGAGGAACCGCCGCCGTTCGATCAGAGGTGTGCGCAAGACGCCTCCCTGTGGTCATCCAAGCAAGATCGGGCCTTGCCGACGCTAGGGACGCACCCTCGCCCGGGGCGTCGAGCGCGAGGACCAACCAGCGCGCGACTTTGGTCGCACCCGCCCGTCCGTCCCGTGATAGATCACCAGTGATGACGAGCCACCATCTTCGGACTGACGCCGCGCTGGCCGTAGCCTGCTCGGCCTGGCAGATCGTGGGCTGGACGGCGTCCGGATCGGTCCCGGTCGGCTGGTGGGCCCTGCCGGTCGCCGCGGCCATGTTCCTGCCCGCCGCCCCGCTGGCGTGGCGGCGCTCACGGCCATGGGCGTCGTTCTGCGGTGTCGCCGCCGCGTACTGCGTGTGGCTGCCGACCGTCGGGCACCGCACGTCCGTCCAGATCGCGGCGGTCTTCGTACTGATCTCGCTGTACTCGGTCTCCCGCTGGGCGGTCCCGCGGCGCGGCCGGGCCGCCGCCGGGGTCGCCGCGGCCGTGCTGGCCGTCCCGGAACTCGCCCGGACGGTCGGGCGCGACCGGGACGCCGTGGAAGGCGCGGTCCTCACGCTCTTCCTGATCGGCATCCCGCTCTGCGTCTGGCTGGCCGGGGACGGGCGGCGGCGCGCCCGAGAGGACGCCGCGAGGCTGCGTGAGCTGGCGGCCCGGCTGCGAGCCGAGCAGGAGCGCAGCGCGCGGCACGCGGTGCGCGTCGAGCGCGCCCGCATCGCCGGTGATCTGCACGACGTCGTCGCGAGCCAGGTCAGCGCGATCGCGATCGCTGCCCGTACCGGCCCGCCCGGCGAGCACGCCCGGCTGATCGCGACCACCGCCGACCAGGCCCTCGCAGAGATGCGGCGCATGATCGGCTTGCTCACGGACGGCGCGGAGCGGACCGAACCGGCCGCCTCGCTCGCCGACCTGGACCGGCTGATCAAGGTCGTGGAAGCGTCCGGATGCCGGGTCGCCGGACCGCCGAGCCTGCCGACCGGCCTCGGTCCGGCGACGGAGACCTCCGTCTACCGGATCCTCCAGGAGGCGCTCACCAACGTCGTCAAGCACGCGGGCCCCACCGACGTGGAGATCACGATGACCGAATCCCCGCTCACCGTCACCGTCACCAACGGCCCCGAGGTCCCCGGCCACCGGCCCGGGTCCGACTCTGCGCACGGCTCAGGGCTGGGGCTCATCGGGCTGAGGGAGCGGGCGGCGCTCTACGGCGGGACGCTGGAGGCGGGCCCGCACCAAGGCGGCTGGCGCGTCCGGGCCGTCCTGCCCGCGGCGGGCGCGCGATGATCCGGGTGCTGATCGCCGACGACCAGGAGATGGTCCGCAGCGGCCTGCGGATGGTCGTCGACCGCCACGACGACCTGCGCGTGGTCGCGCTCGCCGCCGACGGCGAGCGGGCCGTCGCCGCCGCCTTCGCACACCGCCCGGACGTGGTCGTCATGGACGTGCGGATGCCGGGCCTGTCCGGCGTCGAGGCCACCGGCCGCCTGCTGCGCGACTGGCCGCACCCCGGGACGCCGCCACGCGTGATCGTGCTGACGACCTTCGACCTGGACGCGTACGTTCACGCGGCGCTGCGCGCGGGCGCGAGCGGCTTCCTGCTCAAGAACACCTCGCCCGACCACCTCGCGGACGCCGTCCGCGCGGTCGTCCGGGGCGAGACCACGCTCGCGCCCTCGATCACCGACCGGCTGGTCCGCAGCTACGTCGCGTTCCCGCCACCCGTCGAGGACGACCCGCTGGAACTGCTCACCGACCGCGAGACCGACGTCCTGCTGCTGATCGCCCGGGGCCGATCGAACGCCGAGATCGGCGCGGAACTCGGCCTGTCCGCCCCGGCCGTGAAGAGCCGCGCGAACCGGATCTTCGCCCGCCTCGGCGTCACCAACCGCGTCCAGGCCGCGCTGCTCGCCCACCGTGCGGGCCTCCTGGACCACGACGGCCCGGCACCCTAATAGGGGTCGCGCCAGAGCACTTGGACACCCATCCGGACCTGAGTTCATTGAGCAGAAAGAATGTCGCGACCGCATTTCCGTAGCCACCGTTGTTGCGAAGGCTGGCGAACACGTCGCAACCGTAGTTCAGAACGCACCGGCCCCACTCATGGGAAACGACGACAAAGTTGGGAGACGGTGTCTCAGCTTGACGACCTCTGATCTTCGCGTGCGTGGCCAAGCCTGCCGAAACAGACGGTTGCTGTGTGTGATCCATCAAGCTCAGGTGGGGCCCCGACTGGGCCGACCGCCGTCCTCCGCCGCCCGCCGGACCGTCTCGCAGAGCGACGTCGCGTTGTCCGTGATGCCGGTGATCACCCGCACCCAGCGGCGCAGCGATGGCGAATATCCATCTCCGGCGCGAATTGTCGGTCTCGTGGCTTTCGACCACCGTGCCGAGGTCCTGTTCGGCCGCCATCGTCGTCTCCTCGCCGATAGTGAGATGCCGACGATAAGGGCGCTGCACGGGGACCGGTCCCGCGGCTTAGAACCCAAGCAATGGCAACCGCGATGATCTTCGTTCGCAGGGGATCTTCGTTGACGGCGTGGAGTCCGCGTCCGAACTTCTCCGGGGTTGAGGAACCTGAGGACAGCCGATAGCGCCGAGAATGATCTTGGGTCCCGCACGTGATCGGAAGGTCACTATTTGCGTGCGGGTTGAGGGGCTTCCTCAGAGAGTGCAACGGCCTCCGCGTGATCATGTGCTCCGGCGAAGAATGCCTGATCACGACGAAGGCCGCTGAGGGGGTTGATTCTTCTGGAATGCGCGGGTGCGTGTCGAGAAGCTGAGGGTGTTGTCCAGTTTCCGGACCGAGTTCCATGGGTGCCTGGCCGCGCGGGCGGACGCGCTGTTCGAGCTTGCGGATGCGGTGTTGTGCACCGATGGGCCGGTGCGGACGCTGGTGGATCTGTCGCTGGCGCCCGAGCATCGGCGTGGTCATGGTTCCTGCTGCGGGATCTGCCGGTCGAGGTGCTGGGCCGGACTCGTTCGGACCGGGCGATGCGGCGCCCGGCACCCTCGCGCCGCGAGTTCGCCGAGGCCGACCCCGAGGGAGGCCGACCCCGAGGGAGGCAGACCACCCAAGCACGGCGGTGAGTTCGTCTTCGGTGACCCGGCGACCTGGGGCCGCCCGCATGCCGAGACCGTCACGGCGATCGACACCCGAGCGGTTGCCTCGAGCAGCCCACCGCGACGGGGGACGGGCTGGAACAGGACGCTCCGCGAGGTTCGCGTCGTCCAGGCAAGGTCGCATACAATCTCGAAAAGATTTTCGGCATCTTCCCTTGTCGACTAGCTTCCGTTGGCATATCGTTCCCGCATTGTATGCAACACGCCTCATCTGGAAGGTGGCGGCGCTACCCGAGGCACCTCGGAGTGGGCAGCCAGAGTCCTCGTCCTTCCTGAGCGGAGGGCGGAACAGATCGTGCGCGGATCGAGCGCCGAGTGATGAGTGATAGCGGAGAGGTGGGCACAGGGTGTCGGAGTCTCAGGTAGTCGTGGTCGGTGGTGGAGTGGTGGGCGCGGCCGTGTCCTACTTCCTGTCGCTGGAGGGCGTCGACGTCACGCTCGTCGAAGCGACGGCGATCGCCGCAGGTTCGTCGGGGCACGGGCCCGGCTTCTTCAACACGTTCGGCGGCGACTTCGTACCCGGGGCCCACCTCGCGCTCGGGGTCGAGAGCGTCCGTCTCATCCATGAGCACCGCGAGAACTTGGCGGAGGTCGCTGACTCGCAGGACTGGTTCAACGACAAACCTGATCTGACGATTTCGTTCACCGATGAAGGTGCTGCTCGCCTGAAGGCTCTTCACGGGGAAGCGCCCACCGCGTTCGGAACCGGCATCGAGGCGCGAGAGTGGCTGACCGGCGAGGAGGTCCTCAAGAAGGAACCGTTGATCAGTCCGGAGGTAAGGGGCGGCTACTTCGCGGAGTCGGTGGTGCAGATCGACGGGCTGCGGCTCGCCAACCTCTACACACGAGCCGCCCAGAAGCGAGGGGCCAGGCTGTTGTACAGCCCGGTCCAGGGCCTCGACATTCGCGGTGACCGGGCCACCGGGGTCCAACTGAGCGACGGCACGCACCTACCGTGCGACGACGTCGTGCTCGCGATGGGGAACTGGACCCCCCTTGCGTCCATCTGGACCGGTTTCCCGATGCCGATATGCAGCCTCAAGGGCCAACTGCACATCCTCAAGGTCCCGGGCGTGCAGCTCAAGCACCACATCATCGAGCGAGTCGTCGTCATGCAATATCCCAACGGCCTCTTTCTGCTGGGTGCGACACCGGACCCGGCCCCCGGCGGTGGTCTCAAGGCGCCGATCGACTACATCCGCCCGCTGAAGGACAGCGAACCCATCCCTGAGGACACCGAAATGCTCATGCGGGTGGGCATCGAGCGATTCCCGTTCCTCAAGGACGCCGAGATCGTGCGCGACCTCAGCGGGGTCCGGCCGATGTCGCCCGACCTCATGCCCATGATCGGTCGGATCCCCACCTACAGCAACGTGTTCATGTCGACCGGCCACGGACGCAAGGGCATCCATCTGTCCGCCGGCACCGGAAAGCTCATCGCGGACCTGATGCTCCGTGGCTCGACCGACCTGATCGACGGGCCGGAGACCCTGTCCCCGGCCCGATTCACCCCGGCAGTGCTCTGACCTGCTCTCTGCAGAAGGACGACACCCTGTGGACACCGCACGCAGCCTGACCCCGACGACGGCGACCTTCATTCCCAAGGACAGCAACTCACTGGAACAGATCGGTGCCCTCGAGGGCGTCGAGCGGCCTGACGGGCTCGCGGCCAGGATCCTCGTCGCCGGCCGCGACATGGTCCTCATCGAGGTGCACAAGGCCAAGGGCAACGTGGACCAGCGGCACACCCACGACGACCACGAAAGCATCGCCCTGCTGCTGAGCGGGCGGATGGAGATCGAGATCGATGGCGAGTCCTTCGTCGCCAATGCCGGCGACTCGTGGATCCACTACCCGGGTGTTCCCCACTCGAGTGTGGCCCTCGAGGACTCGGTCCATCTGGAGATCAAGTCTCCGCCCAGGAAGACCTGGGTCTGATCCCGGCTCCACAACGTCCCGCCTCGGAACATCAGCGAGAGGTAGCACGACATGTCGAAGTTCTCCCGTAGATCAAACCTGTTCCTGGGGTCCGTGATCACCCTGACACTCGCCCTGGGCGCGTGTGGAGGTGGCGGGTCCGGAGGGAAGTCGGCGTCAGCCGACAGGACCTTCATGTGGGCGGCCGCGGGGGTCCCGTCCAGCCTGGACATCTGGAAGACCTTCGAGGGTGACGCCAGCCGTTACATGGGCGTTGAGTGGGGATCCACGCTCGTCGAGTACGACCCTTCCAAGACCGGGTCCAACGGGTGTGACCGCCTGACATCTTCGGACGGCGTGCGTCCGCACCTGGCGAAATCGTGGACCTACGACGGCAACCGGCTTGTGTTGACGCTGCGCGACGACGCCGTCTCCACCCACGGCAACAAACTGACCGCAGAGGACGTGGTGTGGAGTCTCCAACGTGCTCAGGAACTGGCTAGCAATGCCCGTTTCGTCCTCTCCTCGGCCGCGGCGGTCAAGACCAAGAACGCCTTCACGGCGGTTGACGACCGCACCGTCGCCATCAGCCTGGATCGTCACACGGCCCTCGATGCGGTCATCTTCACCTTTCCCCAGCTGGCCATCATCGACTCCCGGGAAGCGAAGAAGCATGCGACCACAAAGGACCCGTGGGCGACGGAGTGGCTCAAGACGAACGTGGCCTCGTTCGGTCCCTGGAAGCTGAAGTCATTCGGCCCCGGAAGCGAGGTGGTCTACGAACGCAACTCCGCCTACTGGGACCCGAAGGCTCTGGGTCACTACAACAAGCTGATCTTCAAGAGCGTGCCCGACCCGAGCACGAGGTTCCAGCTCCTCAAGACCGGCGGGGCGGACTACGCGGAGAAGCTCACCTTCGACCAGTACAAGTCCCTCAAGTCGCAGAGGGGGCCGGTCCAGGTGCAGAACTGCGTGTCCGCCAACCGTGACACCCTGATGCTCAACGAGTCGTTCGCGCCCTTCGCCAACCAGGACGTCCGCCTGGCGATCTCGAAGGCGATCGACCGTCAGAAGCTCAGCTCCGGCGTCTACGGCGGTTACGCGACTCCGGCGGACCAGGGCCTCGGCTCGTTCTACTTCAAGTCCGGCACCGACGCGCCCAGCTTCGACTACGACCCCGGTCGGGCCAAGCAGCTGTTGAACGACTCGGGCCATGGCAACCTCAGCTTCAAGATCCTGGTCTCGCCGAGCCGGCCCGGTGCGTACGCCGAGTCTCTCGCGGTCCAGTTGAAGGGGATGCTGGCCGACGTCGGCATCACCGCCAACATCGACGTGGTCGCCGGCGCCACGCAGTTCAGCGACGCCTACTACAAGGGGACGTACCAGGCCATCCTCTATAACGAGGCGCCGGCGATCGCCGACCCCTTCTATTCCGCGGCGCTCTACAACTCCGAGCGAGGGATCAAGACCTTCGGATACAAGAACGCCGCCTACGAGGCGGCCGTCACGAGCCTTCAGCAGACCGTGGACCCGACCCGGCGCGAACAGGTAATGGGTCAGGTGGCCAAGGTCGTCGACGAGACGGTCCCGCAGGTCTATCTGACCGACAACCGTTTCATCTACGCGATGCAGAGCTCGGTCAGCGGCTTCATGAACGCACCCAACGGGGCGCCCATGGTCTACCGACTGAAGAACGACGGCCGACCATGAGAGCAGTCGTGGCCGACAAGGACGGAGGGCCGGAGGTCCTGCAGGTGCGTGACGTGCCCGTGCCGGAGGCCGGCCCCGGGGAGGTGCTGGTCCGAGTCCTCGCCGCAGGCGTCAACTACATCGACGTCTACCACCGGACCGGCCTCTACCCGAAGGACGTGAGCCAAGGTCTCGGGCTGGAGGGGGCAGGGGAGGTCGTGCAGACCGGGCACGACGTGACCGCCTTCTCGACCGGCCAGCTCGTGGGGTGGATCGGAGGCAAGGCCAGCTACGCCGAGTACTGCCTCCTCGCCGAGAGCGAACTCATCCCCCTGCCCACGGGCACGGATCCCGAGCTGGCAGCGGGCGTCCTCCTTCAGGGACTCACCGCCCACGCGCTGGCAACGTCCGTCTACCCGATCGGAAAGGACGACCCCGTGCTGGTCCATGCTGCCGCAGGAGGTGTCGGGCAGATGCTGACGCAGATGGCGTGTATGCGTGGCGGCGTCGTCCACGCGACGGCGTCCAGCAACAGCAAGGCGCAGGCCGCAACCGACGCTGGAGCCACCTTCGTCTACGACTACGACGACTTCCTCGACGGTGTGCGGAAGAACACCGAACGCGGTGTCGCTGCGGCGTACGACGGGATCGGTGCGGCCACGGCGAGCCGGAGCCTGGACGCGCTGCGCCCGCGCGGGACGCTCGTGGTCTACGGCGCCGCAGGTGGACTCCCAGAGCCCTTGGACCTGCAGCGACTCAACGCCCAGGGTTCCCTCTACGTGACCAGGCCGACCGTCATGGAGTACACGAGCCGTCCCGGAGAGCGTGACGCGCGGACGGGGGACCTGTTCGACTGGATCGCCCGCGGCCGGCTGCGGGTGAACATCGCGCGCCGGTACTCGCTCGACGAGGCCGCTCAGGCCCACAGAGACCTGGAGTCCAGGTCGACCATCGGCAAGCTGCTGCTCATTCCGCACGACTCCACCCGCTGAGACCCGCGGCGGCACCACAGGCGCTCGTGCCGAGCGCGTGACCTGCCGCCCGGCCCGGCCCGGCCCGGCCACCGAAAGGACACCACGTGACCCACTCCTCGCCGCTGCCATTGGAGGGCCTCCGAGTCATCGAGCTCGGACAGCTCCTAGCCGGCCCGTTCTGCGGGCAGCTTCTCGGCGACTTCGGTGCCGACGTCATCAAGGTCGAGGACCCGAAGCACGGTGATCCCATGCGCCAATGGGGCAGGGAGCGGCCCTACGGCAAGTCGCTGTGGTGGCCGGTGGTAGCCCGCAACAAGCGCTCAGTCACCGCCAATCTGCGCGTGGCCGAGGGCCAGGAGCTGGTCCGGAAACTGTTGCACGACGCCGACGTGCTCATCGAGAACTTCCGCCCTGGCACGCTGGAGAAGTGGGGGCTCTCACCGGAGCGGCTGTGGGAGATCAACCCCGGCCTGGTGATCACCCGGGTGACCGGGTTCGGGCAGACCGGTCCGTACGCCGCCCGGGCGGGCTACGGGTCGATCGGCGAGGCGATGGGCGGTATCCGCTACACGACCGGCGACCCGGATCACCCGCCCGCGCGCACGGGCATCTCGCTCGGCGACGGCCTTGCCGCGGTATTCGCGTGCATCGGGACCCTCGTAGCGCTGCGGGCGCGAGACACGACCGGGCGTGGACAGGTGGTCGACGCGGCCATCTACGAAGCGGTGCTCGCCATGATGGAGTCGTTGGTGCCGGAGTGGCAGGTCGGAGGCTACCAACGCGAGCGCACCGGCTCGGTCCTGCCGAACGTGTCGCCCAGCAACGTCTACCCGACCGCCGATGATCAGTCCATCCTGATCGCCGCCAACCAGGACACGGTGTTCAGGCGCCTGGCCGCGTGCATGGGTCGCGACGATCTCGCCACCGACGCACGGTTCAGCACTCACGCCGCCCGAGGCGCTCACATGGACGTGCTCGACGAGATCATCAGCGCATGGACGCTGCGGTTCGGTGCCGGCGAACTGCTCGACAAGCTGCACGATGGTGGTGTCCCGGCCGGTCGGATCTACCGGGCACAGGAGATGTTGGCCGACCCGCAGTTCGTGGCTCGGAAGTCGATCGTCACCCTCATGCACCCTGACTTCGGTGAGTTCGCGATGCAGAGCGTCGTGCCGCTCCTCTCGGGGAGTCCCGGGACCGTTCGTTCCATCGGGCCGGAGCTGGGGCAGCACAACCTGGACGTGTGGGGGAGCGAGCTCGGCCTGTCCGCTCCGGAGATCGGGAAGCTCCGGGAAGCCGGGATCATATGACGGATGACGTGGTGGCGGGCTTCGGCGGCCGACTTCAGCCAGGGCGGTCGCCGGTCGTGCTCGGGATCGACATGGTTCGCGCGTACTTCGAGCCGGGGAACGCCTTTTGTCTCCCGGTCTCGCCGGTTCTCGAAACGGCCCGTGCGGTGCTCGACTCGGCTCGTGCGAACGGCGTACCTGTCATCCACACCCGGGTCGAATACGGGCCCGGCGCTGCGGACGGAGGGCTGTTCGTCGCCAAGGTCCCGGCGCTGCGCCAGTTCAGCCCCGGTGCGGCCGCCGGCGCGATCGTCGACGCCGTGGCGCCTCTGGGCGACGAGCTCGTCGTGGTCAAGCAATACGCGAGTGCGTTCTTCGGCACCTCGCTCGGCACGACGCTGCGCGTCCTCGGCTGTGACACCGTGGTGATCTTGGGTGTCAGCACCAGCGGGTGTGTCCGGGCCACCGCCGTCGACGCCGTCTCCTCCGGACTCGTGCCCCTGGTCGTGGAAGACGGCGTTGCCGACCGGGCCACGGCGCCGCACCAGGCGGCGCTGAGCGACATCCAGGCCAAGTACGGCGAAGTGGTGTCATCTTCGGCCGTTCTGGACTACCTCGGACAAGTGGGTGGGTGATGGTCATCGACCGTGCGACGATCCTCGAGGTGTCGCCTCGGGACGGCCTGCAGAATGAGCAGACGCAGTTGTCAACGGCGGGGAAGGTGGCCTTGGTCCACCGCGCTGTCGCCATGGGCGCCCGGCGCGTAGAGGTCAGCAGCTTCGTCAACCCGGCGCGGGTGCCCCAGCTGGCCGACGCCGATGCCGTCTTCGCCGGCCTGCGGCGGGAGCCGGGCGTCAGCTACGCCGCCCTGGCGATGAACGACCGCGGGGTGGAGCGAGCCGTCGCCGCCGGCGCCGACGAAGTCAACATCGTCGTCGTGGCGACGGACACCTTCTGCCGCCGCAACCAAGGCGTCGACACGAGCGAGGCTGCGCGGAACGCCGTACGGCTGGTGGACACCGCGCGGCGGGCAGGCCTCTTCACGACCATCACGATCGCCGCGGCCTTCGGGTGCCCGTTCGAGGGAGACGTGTCCGAGGCGCGGCTGGAGCACGTGCTGGCGAAGATCGCAGGTGCTCATGCGGACGAGGTGGCGCTCGCCGACACGATCGGGTGCGCCGTCCCCGGACAGGTCTCGGCCCGGGTCCGTCTGGCGCGCGATGTCCTGGGCGACGACGTCACCCACCGCCTGCACCTGCACGACACCAGGAACACCGCCACGGCGAACTCGATCGCGGGGTTGGAGGCCGGTGTCGAGGTCCTCGACGCGAGCCTGGGCGGGACCGGAGGCTGTCCCTTCGCGCCGGCCGCGACCGGCAACGTCGCGACTGAGGACCTGGTCTACATGCTCGACCGGATGGGCGTGCGCACCGGCATCGACCTGACATCGGCCCTGGAGTCCGCACGGTGGCTTCTAGCGAACCTTGGCAGCTCCCGCGCGAGCGCTTTGGTAAAAGCGGGTCCCTTTCCGCAACCAGGCTCGGACGACTGGTGCATGCCGCAAGCCGGGTGAACCCGGCTCGTCCTTCCGTTAACAATCTCCAGGAGAGGAGCAGGCATGCCGGATGCCGTCGGCCATCGGGCCAAGTTCGGCGTGATCGTCCCGTCGACCAACACGGTCGTGGAGCACGACTACAACGCGGTCTCGCCCCGCGGAGTCACCTTCCACGCCGGCCGGATGTACATCGAGCAGCCGGCGCTCGCGTCCGACCAGGACTTCGAGGGGTTGCTGGTCCAGATCCGCGCCTCGATCAACACCGCTATCCGCGACGTCATGACGGCCCAGCCGGACCACCTCGTCATGGGGATGTCGGCCGAGACGTTCTGGGGTGGCGTGGAGGGGAACCAGCAGTTCGAGGACGCCGTCCGTGCCGCTTCGGGGCTGGCGGTGACCACGGGTGCCACCGCCACGTGCCACGCCCTGAAGACCCTCGGGGTGCGGCGGATCGCCTGCGTCACGCCGTACCAGCCCATCGCCGACGCGGAGGTCGAGCGGTTCTACACCGAGTCCGGATTCGACGTGGTCGCGGTGAAGGGGCTCAAGTGCCCGAGTGCCACCGCCATCGCGGCCGTGACCGAGGACGAGCTGATCGCAGCGATGAAGTCCTTCGACATGGACGGCATCGACGCCGTGGTCCAGGTCGGCACGAACCTTTCGATGCTGCGTCTGGCGCCGTACGCCGAGAGGTGGCTCGGTGTCCCCGTCGTGGCGATCAACGCGGCCACCCTCTGGCAGGCGCTGCGGTCCAACGGGTTCAACGATCAGTTCGACGGCTTCGGCACGCTGCTCCGCGACCACTGAGCCGGTCGACCGCACTTTCCACCGTCCCTACCCACGCCCACAGGAGGACCCATGACAGCAGCGCTCCCCAGCGCCCCCTCGCTGCCGGAGGAGGCCTGGTCGGCCAACAGGCTCAACGAACGCGTCACCAACACCGGCGGCATCTGTCCCGGGTACGTCCAGGCCAATCTGGCCATCCTCCCGAAGCGGGACGCCTTCGACTTCATGAGGTTCGCCCAGCGCAACCCTCGGCCCTGTCCGATCCTGGAGGTGACCGACCCCGGAGACCCGGAGCCCAAGCTGACCGCCCCGGGCGCCGACCTCCGCACCGACCTGCCGAGGTACGCCGTCTACCGATCCGGGCAACTCGTCGACACCCCCACGGACATCGTCGGCCTGTGGACCGACGACATGGTCGCCTTCCTGATCGGGTGCAGCTACTCGTTCGAGCACCTTCTCGTGGCGGAGGGCCTCCCGGCGCGGCACCTTGAGCAGGGAGTCAACGGCTCGGTGTTCCTCAGCAACATCGAGTGCGTGCCCGCCGGGAAGTTCCGCGGAAAGATGGTGGTCTCGATGCAACCGATTCCCGCGGGCCTCGTGGAGAAGGCGGTGGAGATCACTACCGCGCACCCGGAAGTCCATGGGGGACCGGTCCACATCGGCGCGCCCGAGCAGTTGGGGATCCATGATCTCGCACAACCGCAGTGGGGAGATGTCGTCCACTTGGCGCCGGGGGACGTCCCGGTGTTCTGGGGGTGCGGGATCACTCCGCAGCAGGCGGCGATCGAGTCGTGTGCAGAGTTGATGATCACCCACTACGCCGGTCACATGTTCGTCACCAGTCAACGCATCTGAAGATGATGGGCAGCCGGCTGCGCAGGAGTACATGTTCGGCGAGCCTGCCGTCGAGTTGCATGCAGTAGCGCCAGATCTCGCCAAGAAACGCAGCGCAGTGCCTGTCCATGACCTCTGATTGCATACAACATGAGATAATGAATGTGGAGCTAAACCAATGCCCCGCACGGCGATCCCCCCAGGGTGCACCCGTTCGCGGAGGTGCGCCGGCCCGGCCCGCCCGGGTCTGCGCCCAGGTCCCGAGGAGTTGACGTCATGGCAGCTGTAGACCTCGTCTACGAGACTCTCCGAGAGCAGATCATCAGCGGCGTTCTGCCCCCGGGCGCCAAGCTGGGCGAGGAGGAACTGGCCGCCTCCTTGGGCGTCAGCCGCACACCTGTGCGTGAGGCGCTGCGTCGTATCGCTTCCGAGGGACTGATCGAAACGGCCCCCAACCGGGGGTCGTGGGTGCGGACCTGGAGCGACGACGAGCTGAGATCGCTCTTCTCCGCCCGAGCGCTCCTCGAGGGCTACGCCGCACGGCTTGCGGCACCGCGGATCACCAAAGACGAGGTCCGGCACCTGAGCGCACTGTGCGACGCGATGGAGGCGGCCCAGCACCGGGACCTGGCGAGCGTGACCGCGCTCAACGACGAATTCCACACGGCGATCAGGGAGGCATCGGGAGACCCGGTCGTGCCCGGCTTGCTCGCCGGGCTCATCCAGGTCCCGGTCGTGGCACGGACCTTCCGTAGCTACAACCCGGAGCGGATGGCGCACACCATGACACAGCACCGGGAGCTGGTGGCCGCTCTCGCCTCAGGCAGCACAGCCTGGGCCGAGGCGGCGATGAGCACACATGTCCTGTCCGCAGGAAATTGGCTGCTCAACCGGTACGCCGAAAGCCGGCTCCCTGCCGATGCGACGGGCGCACCGTCCAGATCGGCAGTCGAGTCCCCGATATCGCCGACCACGGCGAGCAACGGTGTCGAGCAAAGCCCCGGCGAGTGAGGGAGTACCCGTGACCAGCGTTGACGGACTCCGCGAACAGGTGGCAGCCGCCCCGCCGCAGACCTCGGGCCAGCAGGCGCGCACGCCGCGTTCGCGCTGGGCGCTGAGGTTGATCGTCAGGCGCCTGCTGATCCTGCCGCCCTCGCTGTTCATCTTGGTGACCCTGAGCTTCGGCCTCATCGAGCTCATCCCCGGGAACCCCGCGGTTGCCATCGCAGGGTCGGGAGCGACGCACGCCGAGGTTCAGAGGATCTCCACCCAACTGGGTCTGGACCGCCCCCTCGCCGAGCGGTACCTGGACTACCTGGGCGACACGGTGCGCGGAGACCTCGGCAAGTCGTACTTCAGCGGACAAAGCGTTGCGACCGAGCTCAGGCACCGCATGCCGGCAACCCTGGAGCTGATCGTGCTGGGCCTGGCGCTCGCCAGCGGCATCGGACTCGGTCTGGGGACGCTGATGGCCTATCGGGCCCGGGGGTTTGCGGCGCGGCTGTCCAACTGGCTGACCTCGGTGCTGCAGTCCGCCCCCGACTTCCTTCTTGGGCTCTTGCTCATCTACCTCGTCTTCTTCAAGCTCGGCTGGGTGCCGTCGCCGGTGGGGCAGCTGGGGCTGGCAGATGAGAGCGTGGCCCCCAAGACCGGTTTCATGCTGGTCGACACGTTGCTCGCGGGTCGCGCCGGCCTGTTCGCAAGCCATGTGCAGCACTTGGTCCTGCCGGTCGTCACCTTGGGACTCGTGTACGGCGCCTTTATGGCCCGGCTCACGGAGTCGTTGTTGAGCAAGGCGTTGCGAGCACCGCAGGTCGAGTTCGCGCGAGCCTGCGGACTGCGGGAGCGTGACGTCCTCCGCTACGCCGTGCTCGACGTCCGGGGCGCGCTGCTCACCTATGTGGCGATCCTCTTCGGCACTCTGATCGGAGGAGCATCCATCCTCGACAGGCTCTTCTCGTGGCAGGGCGCAGGCGCGTGGGCCCTGGACGGCATCCTCAAGCTGGACGCGCCCGTGATCCAAGGCTTCATCCTGGCCGCCGGCGCGCTGACCATCCTTGCCTACCTGGCATGTGACGTCGCGTCCACACTGCTGGACCCGAGAGTGAGGGACGACCGATGATTCCCGAGGCCGTCCCGCGCGTCCTTGACCACCAGCCGTCGCGGATGAGACGGCCCAGACGCCGAGGGCTCCCCATCTGGACTTCGGCTCCGGTCATCGTGGGTTCGCTGGTCCTCCTGGGTCTGCTGCTGGCCTCGCTCTTCGCGCCATTGCCTCACGACCCGGTGAGACCGGACGCCCTGAGCGTGTTGCGGCCTCCGAGCTGGGACCACATCTTCGGGACGGACCGCGATGGGCTCGACGTCTTTTCCCGCACGATCGCGTCCGCCTCCAGGGACGTTCCCCTGGCTCTGGGCGGGGCGTTGGTGTCCCTCCTCATCGGGGCTCCGATCGGGCTGCTGGTCAGCTTTCCCACGCGCCTGGCCGACTGGGTCATGCGCGCGCTCGACCTGTTCCAGGCCTTTCCTCTCGTCATCTTGGCCGTGGCCCTGGTAACGCTGACGGGCAACGATCTCCAGAACGTCGTCATCGCCATCATCATCATCAACGCGCCACGGATGATCCGGCTTGTCCGCACGGAGGCGCTGGTGCTGCGCAGTCGTCGTTTCGTTGAGGCGGCCCATGCGATCGGCGCGTCCCGTAGCAGGGTGCTGTTCCGCCACATTCTCCCGAACGTCACCGAGATCATGATCGCGCAGACGGCGCTCGCGGCGGCGCAGGCGATCGTCGTCGTGGCGGCGCTGAGCTTCCTGGGCGTCGGCGTCTCACCGCCCGACCCCACCTGGGGGCTCATGATCCAGAGCGGCTCACAGCAGATCAGTACGGGACAGTGGTGGGTCGTGCTGTTCCCGGGGCTGGCGGTCGTCGTCGCCGTCAGCGCCTTCAATGCGATCGGCCGCGGTCTACAGGAGGCGCAGCGATGACGGTCCTGCTTGAGGCGAGCAACCTCTCGGTCAACATCGACACGCCGCGCGGCGACCTGCACGTGGTGGAAGATGTGTCCTTCTCGCTTGGCGAGGGCGAGATCCTAGGTGTGGTGGGAGAGAGCGGATGCGGAAAATCGACGACCGTCCGGTCCCTCATCGGTCTGCTGCCCCGAGGAGGCCGGGTCACCGGCGGCTCCGCGCTGTTCGACGGGGTCGACCTGTTCGCCCAGCGCCCGGCCTCGCTGCGTGCGATCCGCGGTGACCAGATCGGCTTCGTCGCCCAGAACCCCTTCGGGCTGCTCAACCCCGTGTTGCCGATCGCAAAGCAGTTCCGGACCTTGATCAGGGCGCACCGTGGCGGCCTGGGCAAGGCCGAGTGTGCGTCCATGGCGCGCGAAGCACTGCTTCGCACCGGGATCCACGAACCGGACCGGGTCCTGCACGGCTACGCCCACCAGCTCAGTGGCGGCATGGCCCAGCGCGTCGTGATCGCGATGGCTACGATCCTCGACCCGCGGTTGCTCATCTCGGACGAGCCGACCACCGCCCTCGACGTGACGATCCAGCGACAGGTTCTCGAGCTGATGCGCGATGTCGTCCGTCTCGGGAACCGCTCGATGATCCTCGTCACCCACGACCTGGGCGTGGTCGCGCAGTTCTGCGACTCGGTCATCGTCATGTACTCCGGCAGTGTCGTGGAGAGCGGGAAGGTCGCCGAGGTCTTCACGCACCCGGAGCACCCCTACACCCGCGGTCTGCTCGCGTCGGTGCCGGGCGGCGGGCGCGGCGAGACGCTCCCACCGGGCGGGCCCCCCGCGCGGTTCGAGCCGGCGCGCGGCTGCCAGTTCGCGCCCAGGTGCAGCAGAGCCGAAACGCTGTGCAGCGTCGAGCCGCCGCCCACCGTGTCGAGCCTGGGCGGGGACCGGCGGGTCCGCTGCCACTTCGTGGAAATTGAGGAGGCGACCCATGGCGCACCTGCGGGTTGAGAACCTGACCAAGACCTTCCACGCCGGTGGCGAGCCGGTCCGGGCGGTGGGGGGCGTGTCGTTCACCATCGAACGTGGCAAGACCCTGGCGCTGATCGGCGAGAGCGGCTCGGGGAAGTCGACGGTGGGCAGGCTCGTGCTTCGACTCGTCGACGCCGACGCCGGCCGGGTCCATCTGGGAGACGTCGATGTGCTCTCGCTGCCGCCGCACCGGGTCCGCGCGCAGCGTCGCGAGATGCAGATCGTCTTTCAGGAGCCGTTCGAGTCCCTCAATCCGCGGATGCGAGTGGCTGACATCGTCGCCGAACCGCTCGTCATCCACGAGCGTGGGCTGACCAAGGACCAACGGCGGCAACGCGTGCGTGACGTGCTCGACGAAGTGGGACTGGTCGACTACGGCGATCGCTATCCGCAAGGGCTCAGCGGCGGCCAGCAACAGCGGATCGGCATCGCCCGTGCTCTGATCACCAACCCCAGTTTCGTGGTGCTCGACGAACCCACCTCATCCCTGGACCTGTCGGTCCAGGCACAGGTGCTCGACGTGCTTTCCCAGGTGCAAGAGCGGCACGGTCTGGCCTACCTGTACATCTCGCACGATCTGGCCACCGTTCGAGAGATCGCCGACGATGTGGCGGTCATGTACCGCGGCGAGTTCCGCGAGGTCGGCCCAGTCGCCGCGATCACGTCCGATCCGCGTGACCCCTACACGAGGCTGCTGATGTCCGGCTTCCTCAGCGTGGATCCGCGCGAGGCGCCGGCGCCGCTGCAGAGCGCACCGGCTCGGCCGGGCGTGGACCTGAACGAGCCGGGTTGCGTGTTCCGCGCACGTTGTGTCCACGTCGCGGAGGAGTGCTCAGGTACCGACTTGTCCCTGTCTCCGGTCGGCGATACCAAGATGTTGCGACAGGTGCGGTGCGTCCGACATGACGAACTCGCCCCGGCCCCTGATGATGTCCCGCGCAGTGGCGCAGACCCGACCTGCCCGCCACCCGACCGTCAAGAGCGCTAGGACAAGGCCCATGACCACCGTGGCGATCCGGACGGAATCCGGTTTCGAATCGGGGCCGCGCCTCCGTTGACCAAGAGGACCCGGCCGTATGACCACTGGCCCGGCACGCCGAGATAGGCGGCGGTGCCGGTGGGCCCGCCGTGGGGCGCCGCTATCCGGCCCACTGCTTCGATACAAATACCCATTTCTGGTAGCAGGTGAATCGGAAGAGGGTGGCCAGACCCGCGCCGATAACGGGGGCGTTGTAGCTGGGGGATCGTTCGTCCGAGCGCATAGTGACGAAGCGGATGACCAGCAGCGAGATAGCGATGCCGACCACGTTGAAAACGAAGAACAAGAGATACTCACGGGCCAGCCCCGTTCTCGCGCGGTCCCGCCAGGTCTTCAGGCGCTTGCAGGTGAACGTCACCGTCCTGACGGGTCCCGTACCCACGGGCACATCCGCTCCGGCCGCGACAACGGCGGCGGCAAATCATCAAACGCAACAACCGCTGCTCGCAACATCATCAAGGACTCCATCGCCATGATGCGGGCACTGCTTCCCGAAGATCGGTCACCCAACGAGAGTTGAGCATCGGAGGTCGTCTGACTACCTGATCCGGTCACCGGGGCGCGGTCGACGAGTTCACTAGCGTCAGCCCGGTGAGCAGAACGTAAACAAGGCCTAGTCCGACGACCGGGATGCCGATCAGCGAATTTTAGTGTGGAGCAATGCGTCCGCGACGGGAAGCAGCAACACCACTAGGCGGGCACTGGCCCGCTGTGCCGCACAGAGAACGTCACCCCCGCTGGCGGGCCGGCCTGTGGATTTGTCGAGCGAGTACGAGTTCTGGGGCGTCGGCGCTGAGCGGCGGCTCCTCCAGAGTGGTGTGTGATGGGTGCTGGACCTACGCGAACGCGTCACCGTCACCGAGACGCCCCAGCGGGCGATGCTCAACCACACCGCGGGCCGGCCGGGCATGGAACTGGTCGCTCGGTACCGGTCCGCGCAGGCCAGGAACGGGTCGGCGATGGCGGTGAACGGGTGTGGGTGCCGGTAGGTGTGCTCAGGCGAGACGGGCGGCGCGCAGCGTGAGGTAGTCGCGTTCGGGACGGCTCGCGGTCATCCGGGCCGCGCGCAGGTAGCTTTCGCGGGCCGCGGCCACGTCGCCGGCCTGGTCGAGCAGGTGGGCGCGGACCGCTTCGAGGCGGTGGGTGTGTGCCATCCGGTCGTCGCCGTCGAGTGTGCCGAGGAGTGCCAGCCCGGCGCTGGGGCCGTGCACCATCGCGAGGGCGACGGCACGGCTCAGTGTGACGAGCGGGCCGGGCGCGACGTGGTCGAGGACGTCGTAAAGGGCGAGGATCTGCGGCCAGTCGGTGGCGTCGGCGGTCGCGGCCTCGTCGTGCAAAGCGGCGATGGCGGCCTGGATCTGGTACGGCCCGACCGGCCCGGTCCCCAACGTCCGATTCACCAGCGCGGCACCCTCGGCGATCGCGGAGGCGTCCCACAGGTCGCGTCGCTGCTCGGCGAGGGGCACGATCGCGCCGGCGGCGTCGGTGCGGGCGGCTCGACGCGCGTCGATGAGCAGCAACAGCGCCAGGAGCCCGGCGACCTCGCCCTCGGCGGGCAGCAGCCGGTGCAGCAGGCGGGCCAGCCGGATCGCCTCAACGGTGAGGTCGGTGCGGTGCAGGACGGGTCCGGCGCTGGCGGTGTAGCCCTCGTTGAAGACCAGGTAGATCACGTGGAGGACGACGTCGAGCCGCGCCTGCCGCTGTTGTGCAGCGGGCAGCTCGAACCGGGCTCCCGACGCGCGGATGCGCTGCTTGGCCCGGACGATCCGCTTCGCGATCGCCGCCTCTGGCATCAGGAACGCGGCGGCGATCTCGGCGGTGGTGAGCCCGCCGACGGCGCGCAGCGTCAGGGCGAGCTGGGACGAGGGTGTCAGGTCGGGGTGGCAGCACAGGAACAGCAGGACGAGCGTGTCGTCGACGTCCGTCGTCTCCGCCGTCCCGGTCGGCTTGAGCGCGGAGGCTTCCAGTTCGCGTCGTCGCCGGGCACTGTCGCGGCGCCAGAAGTCGACCAGCGTCCGGGTCGCGACAGTCAGCAGCCATGCGTGCGGCCGATCCGGCACGCCGTCGACCGGCCAGCGCTGGGCTGCCGCGAGCAACGCCTCCTGCACCGCGTCCTCACACGCATCGAACTGCCCGTGCCGGCGCACCAGCGTGCCGAGGACCCGCGGCGCGAGTTCGCGCAGCAGGTCCCCGACGGACTCCTCGTTCACCACTCGGTCACGAGTGGTCCGGCTGGTGGTCCATGAGGCGGCGGATCTCCATCGGGAACTCGATGTAGGCGACCGCCCGCGATGCGATCTCGACGGCCCGCTCCTCGCTCACGTCGACGATCCAAAAGCCCGCAAGGGACTCCTTCACCTCGGCGAACGGCCCATCGGTCGGCAGCGGCGCGCCGTTGCGGAAGCGCACCGTGGTCGCCTGGGACGGGTCGACGAGCGCGTCGCTGGCCACCAGTTCGCCGTTCTCCCGAAGCTCGCCATCGATCTCCATCATGAGCTTCTGCATGCCGCTGATCCACGCCGGAGACCGGTTCGCAAGCGTCTCGCCGACCCCGCCGAACATCATGATCATGTATTTCATGCCGCGTCCTCTCCGTCCGGCGACCCCATCCGGGGCGCGGCTCCTGGTCGAAGCCGCCACGCTGTTATGGACGTCCGGACCAGAATTACCTTCCCAGCGGTCGCCCGGCATGGTCGCGAGTCTCGATCAGCAGTCCCGGCGAAGCGTCCACGACGGCTGGAGAACGGCGGCCACTCACTTCCCGGACCACCCACCCCGGCCGATGCAGAACGGTTCGACGTGCCCGGCCGTGCTCAGCCTCAGGCTACGCCGCCTCGGCAGCATCGCCATCAGTGCGGCGCTCGCCGGTCGAGGCGCGACCTCGTCCGCAACACGATCCGCGATCGCCGACCTGCTCGGTGGCGGCGCCTGACTCTTCCCCCGCTCCAGCTTGCCCAAAGGTCACTCTTCTTGTGGACGTGACCGTTGGTGAACCACTGCACCAGGGTGGCCGCCGTGTGCACGGCCCTCCGGGCAGATTCCGGGGAGACGACCTTCATCTCCGGGCCAGCGTGGCGGTCGCGCTGCCCCGACCACAGCAGGTCGATCATGGCGATCACCGCGGTGGTGAAGCCGGCTGGCCGTCCCGGCCGTCGATGGAAACCGTCCACCGTGCCGCGGTGTCCTTCAGATGATTGAGCAATCCCAAGGGTCGCCGTCTTGTCCTTGGGAAGAGCCGCCGGGATGGCGATCGCTTCGACGCCCTTGATCGCCTCGCTGTAGGCCCGCGTCGTGTCCGGCTGCACCCCTAGGCCGCGTTCCACGCGAGGCGCAGATGCTCGCCCGCATCGCTCCTGGCGTCCCCGATGGTCTCCCGCACCGCCTCGGCCACCGTCTGGTCCACCCGGCTCCTCAGCCGTCCCAAGTGGGGGCCGCGAACGTGATTGCCTGCACCGTGATTGCCGTGGGCCCAATGCCCGGACCCTGTGGTCAGTGTCTCGGTGAGTGTGTCCTGCGGCCGGTGGAAACCCCTGTGCCGCTTGCTCACGGCGGCCTTACGGCGTCTGACGGCCGGCGGCATGGACGCTGCTGGCCAGTTCGCGCGGAATTCGGGTGCTGTAGATGCCGCGGCCGAAAGTGGCGGCGATGAGGTGGCTGGAGGACGCCTGGAATTCGATGTCGGTGACCGCGGCCAGCGGGAGGTCGCCGAGGCGGAACCAGAAGCGGCCGGACGGCGGCCCGGCGTAGACGCCGGCATCGGTGGCGATCAGCAGTATCCCGTGCGGGCCGATGACGATGTCGTTCACCGGTGCCCCGGGGAGGTTGCCGCTGATGTCGCGCCAGGTGTCGCCGCCGTCATCGGAGTACAGGACGTGCCCGCCGGTGCCGCTGGCCCGGTAGCCGGAAAGGGTGGCGAACATCCGGCGGGCGTTCCGCGGATCGATTTCGACTCGGGTGACCCAGGGCTGGTCCTTCAGTTCCAGCGACCAGTGGGCGCCGTCGTCGCGGGTGAGGGAGATGCGGCCGTCGTCAGAGCCGACGACGACGGTGCCGGGGGCGGTCTTGGCGGCGGCCACGGTGGTGAGGGTGCCGAACGGGTACACCTCGTCGCGGCCGGGGCCGCCGGTGAGGTCGGGGCTGATCGGGGTGAAGTCGAGCCCGTTGGCGGACCGGTTGAGCCGGTCGCCGCCGAAGTAGACGACGCTCGGATCGGCCGGGTGCAGCTCGATCGGGCTGAACCAGTTGAAGCGGTCGGCCACCGCGCCGCGCAACTCGGTGAGGGTGTCGCCGGCGTCGTCCGAGCGGAAGCAGGCGCCGAACTGGTAACAGCTGTAGAGGATGTCGTGGTTGTGCGGGTGGATGACGTTGGCCTCACCGTCGCCGCCGAGGAACCCGTTCCAGCGCGGGCCGTTCCAGGTGCGCACCGAGCCGTTGTCCTGGGTGCCGCCTGCCATCCGGGTGACGTCCTGCGCGCTGACGGTCACGCTGTAGAACTGGGTGTACGGCTCGTTGGCCGCCTTGATCCATGTCTGCGTGGCGCCATTGGCGTCGGAACGGTAGACGCCGCCGTCGTTGCCCTCGTACACCCGTCCGGGCACCTTCGCGTCCCAGACCATCGCGTGGTGGTCGACGTGCATGCCTTGGTTGACCTTCCACGTCCGCCCGGCGTCGACCGACTCGCGCAGGTTGGCCGAGGGCATGTAGAGGTGGTCGCGGTCCGCGGGGTCCACCCAGAGGTGGCCGGTCCACCAGAAGGGGACGTCGCTGACCGGCAGCGTGCCGGTCCTGAACGAGCCCCCGCCGTCGTCGGAGACATAGAATCCCTTCACGTCACCGAACTGGCTGAACGTAGAGGTCAGCACGTACACTCGGTCCGGATCGCCGGGCGCCACGCCGATGCCGATGCGCCCGAGCCGCGGGTCGGACCGCAGTCCGATGTCGTCGCCGGGCGTCGGCGTGACGATGTTCTCCAGCCGCCGCCAGGTGCTCCCGCCGTCGTCGGAGCGGAACAGCCCGGAGCCGACGCCGCCGTAGCGCCGCAGCTCGGGCTCCCTCTGGCGGTCCCACATCGACGCCCACACGCGCTGCGGATTCCCCGGGTCGATCACCACGCTGTTGGCGCCGGTGGTGTCGTTGGTCCCGGCCAGCACCAGCGTCCAGGTACGGCCGCCGTCCTCCGAGCGGTAGACGCCGCGCTCGCCGCCCGGCCGGAACAGCGACCCGGTCGCGGCCACGAAGATCCGCCGCGGGTTGTCCGGGTCGACGGCGATCAGCGAGATGGTGGCGGAGTTCTGCAGGCCGAGCCGCTTCCACGAGCGCCCGCCGTCGGTCGACTTGTAGACGCCGTCGCCCTCGTAGGTGATGGAGCCGCCTCCGGGGTTGGCCTCGCCGGTCCCGGCGTAGATCGCCCCATCGGAGCCGGCCGCCATCGCGCCGATGGCCTGCGGGTTGCGCCGCGGCCACACGGAGCTCAAGGTGGCGGCCCGGTCCGTGCTCTTCCAGACCCCGCCACTGGCGGCGCCGACGTAGACGGTGTCACGCCGGTTGGGATCGACGGCGATCCCGGTGACCCGGCCGCCGATGTTGGTGGGCCCCTCGGAGCGCCAGTCGACCGGCAGCCTCGGCCCCTTCGCGGCCGCTTCCGAAGCCCTGACCAGCGCGCGCTCCGGCAGCCCGAGACCGCCGGAGGTGTCCTGCCGGGCCTTGAACTCTCCCGGAGCCATCGGCCCCCGCGGCCGTGGCGGTGCGGCTGGCGTCGCGGTGTTCGCGTCGGCCGGCACGGCGGCCAGGACGGCCACCGGAGCCAGGATCACGATGAGTGCCAGGACGCGGGTCGCGCGCCTTGGCCGGAGCGGAGAGCGCGGCATCCCGTACCTCCGGGGGATCGGCATTGATCATTTCCGCCCCCTCTCGTATCCCAGGCCGCGAACCGAGTAAATAGCACAGGGCGCCCGGCCTAAGCCGGTCAATCGCGGGTGAGTCTCTTCCTCGCCGCCTTTCACCCCATGACCTCGCCGTTCAGGACGACGCCCGCGCGCGTGACGGCACGGCCATGCCCATATCCGCCATTCCGGTTTCCGGGTTCGACGTAGTGCCATGGACCGTCCGCGTGGCAAGCGTGGCGAGGAGATACGTGTCCCGTCATTCGGGCGCTCGTCTGGCCGCGACAAGGGGCCGATGACTTGGGTGCCCGGACCGACGGGGCCGGGGAGCTGGGCGGTGGGACGGCTACCAGTTTCCGGTGAACCCGGCCGACTGGATCACCCACGAGATTGCCCGTGCAGGGTACGGAGTTCAACCGGACCAGGCAGATCGTCACCGCCACCATCGCCCCGCACGCCGCCGCCCGCCCCGAAGATGAGTTCGCCCAGCTCGCCCTGGAGCACATCTCCGGCATGAAGGCGGCCTGGCCATGGTGGTCCTCACCGGCACCGGCCAACGCGGCACCGCCTGGATCCCGTCCCAGGAACAACGCTCCGACTCACGCGGTTACAAGGACCGCAACGTCGTCGAGCGCTGCACCAGCAAACTCAAACAGTTTTGAGCGGCCGCCAGCCGCCATGACAAGAGAGCCTTGTGAATGCCTCCTTTGAGGGTTTGTGGCGCGGTGGGCAATGACGTGCAGATGCGCGTCTGGCGCGACGACCTCGTCTTTGAGTGGCTCTGCCGGCCAGGTGCCGAGGAGTGCCATCGGGAACCGAAGACGTACACCCGATAAAACTGATGTGATGGACCGGTCCCGGCATGCCAGGAGAGGCAGGTCAATCAGCACCAACGGCGGCCATCGCGGCGGTGGCATACGCGGCGAGGACGCCCAGGCCGGCCCATGGGCCGATGGACTGGGCGGACGGGCCGGCGGTGCTCTGGACGGCGAGTCCGGCGGACATGGGCGCGTACCTGTCCACCAGCGTGTTCCAGCGTTCGTCGGCGATGAACCGGGTGAGGATCCCGGGCATGTAGAGCAGCGCCAAGACGGTCGAAAGAGCTGTGGCGGTGTCGCGTAGGGCGGCGGCTAGACCGAGGCTGAACAGCGCGATGAGGGCGAGGTAGAGGAGGGTTCCGCCGGCCGCCCGCGTCGCGGGCCCGGTCCAGGGACGGCCCGCCCACGGCAGCAGGAAAGCGTCGTCGGTCTCCTTGACCTGCTGGATCGACAGCGCGGCCAGGGGCGCCAGCCGCTGCGGCCAGGGACTGCCGGACAACGTGTCCCTATGGGGTCCCTATCAGCGGTCCATCCACGCCACCAAGACCGGGTGACCACACCCCCCGGATCATCAACGACAGGGGCAATCAGTCATGCCCGGCCTGGTGACCAAGATCCCCGATCACCGGGGACGCGAAGAAGATAACGGGCGTGCCGCGGGCTCGCCCCCCCGACCACGGACGCGGCCAGCAGCGAAGTTGACTGAGGCGTAAAGTACCGTCGCCAGCAGGCCGAGCGCATGGAGCTCCCGCGGGCTCAGCCGCCCGAACACGAGCCGGCCGGCCTCATCCGGCGCCGTCCAGGGCTGCGGGGACGAGGCTTTGCCCGGGAGGTTCGGGGGAGCGGCTCGGGGTTGCGAGCGCACCGCCGGTATGTCGAGGGGCTCCTGGAGGGCCGGCCGGTCAGCTCCTGTCTCCGGCGGCCTTTGTGTCGTGCTTCTGACGGTACTGGCGGATGCGCGCCCCCTGGAGGCTCTCCTGTTTGATCACCTGGTCTGGTTCATCACACCAGGCCACGCGGTGATCAGGTACTCCTCGGTGGCGTTGCCGGCTGGCTGAGCTTGGGGCACGTTGCAGTCTCTCCGGTGGGCTGTCGATTTCGCCGGCGCCCGTTCGTCGGTGGGGCGACCTACCAACGAACGCCGGGAGGCGTGACATGCGCAAGCTCATCGCAGCGATGAAGATCTCCGTCGACGGCAAGACGGAAGGCCCGGAAGGCTACGCGGACTGGGTGGCGGCCTGGTCCGAGGACTACGATCTGACCGCCCAGGTGGACGCGTGCCTGCTCGGCGCGAGGATGTACGAGGGCTACGAGTCGTACTGGACCGCGATCCAGAACGAGCCCGAGGGGGACCACTGGATCACCGGCCAGCCGCCCACACCGGGTGAACTGGAGTGGGCGCGCTTCGCCGCGCGGACCCCGCACTACGTGCTGTCGAGCACCATGGAGTCCGCGCAGTGGCCGAACACCTCGTTCCTGCGCGGCCTCGACGAGATCGCCGCGCTCAAGGAACAGCCCGGCAAGGACATCTACCTGATGGGCGGCGCTCAGCTCACCGCCAGCCTGATCGACGCCGGGCTGGTGGACGAACTCCGCCTCATCGTCTACCCGCTCATCGCCGGGCAGGGAACGGCCCTCTTCCCGGGGACGCAGCAGCGGCACGGACTGGAACTCCTGAAGGTCGAGCAGTTGCCGGACGGCCTGGTGAGCCTCATCTACGGTTCGGCCAGGTGAACGACCTCAACGCCAGGGTCATCGAGGAGTTCGGGCGAACGCGGGACGCGTCGGCGGCTCGCTGACGGGCACGCCGATACTTCTCCCGCACCACATCGGGGCCCGGTCGGGGATCGAGCGGGTCACGCCGCTGGCCTGCTCACCCCGGCCGGACGGCGGCATCGTCCTCATCGCCTCGAGCGGGGGCTCGCCCACCCATCCGGCCTGGTACCACAACCTCAAGGCCCATCCCCGGGTCACCGTCGAGAGGTCGTCGTTCGTGCTGGCGAACAGGGTGGGTGCGACGAGCCAGCCTTTGTCGCCGCCGGTCGTGACCCCACCGGCGACCAGTTCGGCGCCCGCTTCCTGCCCTTTCGCGATGTAGCCGTTGACGCGGTCGAACTGCTCCCTGGAGACGACTAGGCCAGGGTGCTCGCCGGGTCGAGGCCGCGTAGCGGCCGGGTGGCCTTGGCCATGTCGGCGATCCCGGAGGCGACCTGGTCGAACATCGCGGACGGCAGGAACAGGCGCGATCCGCGCTGCCGGATCGAGGTGCTCGACGCCAGCCGCGGATTGATGCGGCCATGCTGGAGAAGGTGCGGGCGGATGCCGCCGGCACTGCCGAGCACGGCCGTGGGCTGCTGGTCGTCGATACTCTGGCCGAGAACCTGCAGATCGCCAACGGCCAGCAGCATGGCGCGATGGTCCGGCACCTTGTCCACCTCGACGAACGTACCCACCGGCTCACCTTGGCCTGGCTGCGGGGGGCGGTGTGCGCGCATTGCCCAGGCTGCCTGGGTCGGGGGCCCTCGGCAACCTGACCCGTGAGATGGCCGCCGGCCGACGGTCTCGCGGGTCAGGTCCATTGGAGGGAGGAGGCCCTGTCGTTCATCAGGCTACCGATGTAGCTCAGAGTCGTTTGGAACAGGGTCCGCGGGGTGACGAAGTGCGGGTGCTCGAAGTGGCTCACCCGGCAGTTGCTGTAGGTCCTGAACGAGGAGATCGTGTCGTTCCATCCGATCGGGGCCAGGTCGGCGAATTCGAACTCGATGGTGCCGTTGTCGATCCCGTCGCATCCCTGGAACCCCGTGAAGATGACCGAGGAGCCGCCGAAGTTCTCGTGTTGGTACTCGATCGACAGGACGTACCCCTCCCGGGGAGCATCGCCGCGCTGCCGCTCGGCGGCCAGCGTGTTGATGCGACGTTCGAGCGCGCGATCAGCCGCCGCGGCCGCGGCGTTGCCGGGGGCATCGGTGATCCGCCCGGTCGTGGCTTCGGCGAGCGCCCTCCGGAAACTGGTGAAACATCGCGCCTCACGATCGGACACTGGCACCACGCAGTGGCGTTCCGGCGCGCGGACCGGCGCGGCGGTCACCACCCCCCGTTCCGCTAGAGCGCTCGCCGGTGCCGCCACGGCGGCGCACAGCCCCACGGTGGACATCACGGCCCCTGCCCGCGCCCAAACCAGCGCGGTCTTCCGCACGTTTCTCGGCATCGGTGCCTTCCCCCTTCACAGACACGACCGGGCGTGTCGCATTGTGATCGAAACACTACGCTCCGAAGATGGATGCGGAAAGTATCTAGTCAGTCACACAGTGCAAGGATTGGCCGAGTGACATATCGGCGACCGCCGCCCGCGAC
>NZ_VCKW01000319.1 GCF_005889715.1 Actinomadura soli | reverse complement strand
CCTCAGCCCCCGCCCGAACCCCAGCCGGAGCCGCAGCCGGTGGCGGCCAGGCCGCTGTACGTGACCGGGCTCATCACGGCGCTGTGGTGCATCGGGATCGGGCTCACCGTGCTCACCACCGTCACGCTGATCGGGTGGATCGCGGCCCCCAAGACGGCGTTCGGCGACGGCATGACCGGGGTGTTCCGGACGGCCGTGAACTTCTGGCTCGTCTCCCACCACGCGGGTTTCTCCTACGGGCAGGGACGGGTCGGCCTGCTGCCGCTCGGCGTGATCGTCCTGCCCGGGGCGCTGCTGTACCGGGGCGGCGGATGGATGATCCGGGCCGCCGGGCTGCCACACCGTCCTCCAGCCCCCACCCACCGCCATTCAACGGACGAGCTCCGCTCGACGGACCGTCCGCGGACCGCGGTGGTGCGCGTCGCGGTCGCGCTGGCCGTGCCCTACGCCGGGCTGGCCGTGCTGCTCGCGCTGGCGGTGTCGTCCCCGGAGGTCCGCCCGTCGGCGTGGCAGGCGCTCGTCGGGTGCTTCCTCGTCGCGATCATCGCGGGCGGGCTCGGCGCCGCGCGGGCCGTCGTCGCGGCGCAGGTCGCGGCGGAGGCGAAGGGGCGGCGGGTCAGGTCCGGGCTCGGCGCGCTGCTGCGGCTGCTGCCGGACCGGCCGCGCTCGCTCGTGATCGGCGTGGCGGGCTCGCTCGCCGTGCTGCTCGCGTCGGGTGCGCTGCTCGTGGGCGCGTCGCTGGCCATGCACATGTCGGAAGCCGACCACCTGTACGACCTGCTCGCCCCGGGCGTCGTCGGCGGCGTCCTGCTGTTCCTGGTCGAGCTGGCGTTCCTGCCGAACGCGGTGATCTGGGGGATGGCGTACGCGGTCGGCCCCGGCTTCTCGGTCGGCGCCGGGACGAGCGTGTCGCCGACCGGGGTGTTCCTCGATCTCGTCCCGGCGTTCCCGCCGCTCGCGGCGCTGCCCCAGCCCGGCCCGGCACCGGCGTTGTCACTGATCGCGCTCGCCGCGCCGTTCCTCGCGGGCGCGGTCGGCGGCGTCCTGACGATCCGGTCGATGCCCACCCGGGTGTCGGAGGGGGCGCCGCTGTGGGGATTCCTGTCCGGCGCGCTGACGGGCGCCGTGGTGGCGCTGCTGAGCGCGCTGTCCGGCGGGCCGCTCGGCGATGGACGGCTGGCGACCGTGGGGCCGTCCGCGTGGCGGGTCGGGCTGCTCGCGGCCCTTGAGGTGGGCATCTCGGCGGCGATCGCGGCATGGGTGGCGAACTGGATGGCGCTGCGCCGTCCCGCCCGCGCGACGTCCAGGACGAGGGCGTCGAAGTCCAGGTCGAAGCCCGAGAAGAAGGCCGGGAAGAAGGTTGAGAGGAAGCCTGCGAGGGAGACCGCGCGGAGGCGTGCGCGCGAGGTCGCGACGCCGATGCCGCTGTCGGCGCCCGTTCCCGGCGACTACGGGACGAAGATTCCCGAACCGCGGGCCACAGCCGGGGCATCCGGGGGATCTGGGGGATCCGGGGCGGTCAGGCCGCCCTTCGCGCCTGATCCGCTGCAGTTCGAGGAGGCGGAGCCCGTCCTCGCGCCGCGCCGCCGCGTCCGCCGGTCGCTGGACCCGCTGCCCGAACTGATCGAGGAGCGTCCGGAACCGGAATCGGAGCCCGCGCCGCGACCCGAGCCCGAGGCGCGGCCTGAACCCCCGCCGGCCCCGGGGCGGGACGGAACGGTCGTCGTCGAAGGTCACATCATCGACGACCCGGCGGACGAGCCGGGCCCCGGGCCGTCCGCGCCCGCACCGCCTCCGCCCGAGGACCCCGGGCGCATCGAGAACAGGGGCGGCGCCATCTACGTCCTGCGCGAAGAGCCCGACCCGGACCTGACCGATGAGCAGGGCTAGAGCAGGTCGCCGTACTTGTCCATGCTGCCGGAGGGCAGGCCGAGCTTGTCCTCGATCCTGGGGTAGTACTCGTCCCGGCAGGACTGCTTGTCGGTGGTGGTGTTGGACCCGCTGAGGCAGCTCTGGTAGCCGCTCAGCTCCGTCCACAGGAACGCCGTGAGCGTCACCGACAGCATCGAGAACGCCAGGCCGATCGAGCCGAGGACGATGCCCGGAACGGCGCCCGGCGCGGCTCCCCGGGCGCGGCGCGCGGTCCGGCGGGCCCGGATGCCGACGACCAGCGCGGCGACGCCGAGGACCAGGCCGAGCGGATAGAAGAAGAACGCGGTCAGCAGCGCGATGGCGCCGAGCCACAGGGCCCGCCAGCCGGTCCGCTGCGAAGGCGCCTGCCCCGTCGGCGGCATCGGCCCGGTCTGCGGCCCCTGCCCCGTCTGCGGCCCCTGGCTCGCCTGCGGTGCCTGGCCCGTCGGCGGTGTCTGGTCCGTCGGCGGTGTCTGGTCCGCCTGGGGCGGCTGGTCTGGCTCCGGGTGCCGGTCTGTGGGCGGTGTCGGTCCCGCGGGCGGCTCTCCCGCCGGCCGCCCGCCTGGGCGGTCTTCGGGCTGGGCCGGAGGGCCCGGCTGCTCGCTCACGCTCTGTTCCTCCTGGGCGGTGATGTGGATCCCCCGTGATCCGTGTTCTGGGGGCGTCGAGCGGGCCCGATAGGCTGCATGTCGGCCCGTTCGACGAACCTCACGCCGATCCCCGCCGTCCACCAGCATCGTCCACCAGGGAGTCATGGTGTCCGCCCGGCTCGTCGTCCTCGTCTCCGGCGCGGGGACCAACCTACAAGCGCTGCTCGACGCGTGCGCGGATCCAGCCTACGGGGCGAAAGTGGTGGCCGTGGGCGCGGACCGTCCCGATATCGGCGGAACCGCCCGCGCCGAACGGTCCGGTGTGCCCGCTTTTACCGTATGCGTCCCTGATTTCCCGTCTCGGGACGACTGGGACGCGGCGCTGACCGAGGCGGTGGCGCGGCACGAGCCCGACCTCGTGGTGTCCGCCGGGTTCATGAAGATCCTGGGGCCGCGCTTCCTGGCGCGGTTCGGCGGCCGGACGGTCAACACCCATCCCGCGCTGCTGCCGTCCTTCCCCGGCGCCCACGCCGTACGGGACGCCCTGGCGTACGGGGTGAAGGTGACGGGTTGTACGGTTCACTTCGTCGACGAAGGAGTGGACACCGGGCCCGTCATCGCCCAGGAGACCGTCCCCGTGCGCTGGCACGACGACGAGGACTCCCTGCACGAGCGGATCAAGCAGGTGGAGCGCGGGCTCCTGGTCGACGTCGTCGGACGGCTCGCCCGCGACGGCTGGACGGCGCACGGCAGGCGGGTCTCGTTGAAGTGCAGGACCTGCGACGAGTCAGGTGACAGCGGTTCGTCCGATCAAGAGGGGAGCTCGGCCGGTGAGTCGGGTGGCGATTAAGCGCGCACTGATCAGCGTGTACGACAAGTCCGGGCTGGAGGAGCTGGCCCGGGGCCTGCACGAGGCGGGCGTGGAGATCGTCTCGACCGGGTCCACGGCGGGACGGATCGCGTCCGCCGGCGTCCCGGTGATGAAGGTGGAGAAGCTCACCGGGTTCCCCGAGTGCCTCGACGGACGGGTCAAGACCCTGCACCCGACGGTGCACGCGGGCCTGCTCGCCGACCGGCGCAAGGCGGACCACCTGCAGCAGCTCGACGACCTGTCCGTCGAGCCGTTCGACCTGCTCGTGGCGAACCTGTACCCGTTCGCCGAGACGGTCGCGTCGGGAGCCTCGCCGGACGAGTGCGTCGAGCAGATCGACATCGGCGGCCCGACGATGGTGCGCGCCGCCGCGAAGAACCACGCGAGCGTCTCCGTCATCGTCGACCCGTCCGCGTACGCGGCGGTCCTGGAGGCCGTCCGGGCGGGCGGGTTCACGATCGAGGAGCGGCGCCGTCTCGCCGCGCAGGCGTTCGCGCACACCGCGTCCTACGACGTGGCCGTCGCGTCGTGGTTCGCGAGCGGCTACGCGCCCGACGAGACCGCCGCCGAGACGCGGTGGCCCGACTTCCTCGGCGCCACCTGGGAGCGGTCGAACCCCCTCCGGTACGGCGAGAACCCGCACCAGCGCGCCGCGCTGTACCGCACGCCCGGCGAGTCCGGGCTGGCCGGGGCGGAGCAGCTGTACGGCAAGGAGATGTCCTACAACAACTACGTGGACACCGACGCCGCCCGCCGCGCCGCCCACGACTTCACCGACCCCTGCGTGGCGATCATCAAGCACGCCAACCCGTGCGGTATCGCGATCGGCGCCGACATCGCGGAGGCGCACCGCAAGGCGCACGCCTGCGACCCCGTGTCGGCGTACGGCGGCGTCATCGCGGCGAACCGTCCGGTCACCGCCGACATGGCGCGGCAGGTCACCGAGAGCTTCGCCGAGGTGCTGGTAGCGCCGTCCTTCGAGGAAGAGGCCGTGGCGGTCCTCACCGGCCGGTTCAAGAACATCCGGCTGCTGGTGTGCCCGGACGCCCCGACGGGCGCCGTCGAGTACCGGCGCATCGACGGCGGCGTCCTCCTGCAGGGCGTCGACAACGTGGACGCGCCGGGCGACGACCCGTCCGCCTGGGAGCTCAAGACCGGCCCGGCCGTGGACGAGGCCACGCTCGCCGACCTGGCGTTCGCGTGGCGCGCGATCCGGTCGGTGAAGTCCAACGCGATCCTGCTCGCCGCGGACGGCGCCACCGTCGGCGTCGGCATGGGCCAGGTCAACCGGGTCGACTCCGCCAAGCTCGCCGTCGCGCGGGCCGGGGCGGAGCGGGCCGCGTCCGCGGTCGGCGCGTCCGACGCGTTCTTCCCGTTCCCGGACGGCCTTGAGGTGCTGACCGCCGCGGGCGTCCGCGCGATCGTCGAGCCCGGCGGTTCCGTCAAGGACGACCTGGTGATCGCCGCCGCCGAAAAGGCCGGCATCAGCCTCTACTTCACCGGCGTCCGGCACTTCTTCCACTGACGCCCGGCGAACCCGGTGTGGCGGACGACACCGCCACATCGGGTTTACCTCTGGATTCTTTACTTTTCGCGGCGGGTAGCCTCGGCCTGGCCGCGCCCCATGCCCTTCCAGACCCACCCCCTGGCGCGGGCGAATCCGTGTGGAGGCGCGATGGATGTGCTGATGTCCCTCTTGCTGGTCGTGGTGTACCGGGCGGACGCGCTGCTGATGGAGTCACGGCAGGTGATCGGCCTGGCCGCGGCGTTCCTCGCCGCGATGCTCGCCGCCCAGCTCGGCTGGCACGGCACCGACCGCATCCTCGCCTGGCGCGAGCGCTCCGAAGACTGACCGGGCCCCTGAGACCGACCGGCCCCGGCATCCCGACCGGCCCTGAGGACTGACCGCCGGGATCAGCGGAGCCTGGACCGGAGCGCCTTCGCGGCCGTGGGCCAGTCGTCGTCCGTCATCGCGTAGGCGGCGGTGTCGCGGATCGACCCGTCCTCGCGGATCCGGTGCTTGCGGTGGACGCCCTCGAACGACGCGCCGAGACGCTCGATCGCCGCGCGCGACCGCTCGTTCCGGACGTGGGTGTGCCAGCCGACCCGGATCGCCCCGAGATCGTCGAACGCCCGTCCGAGCAGCAGCAGCTTCGCCTCCGTGTTGAGGCCCGACCGCTGCCAGCGCGCCCCGAGCCACGTGTACCCGATGCAGAGCCCGCGATGGGACGGAGTGATCTCGTAGTACGACGTCGTCCCGGCGACCTCGCCGGTCGCGACGTCGATCTGCGCCCACGGCAGCCGCAGGCCCTGCTCGTGCTGCGCGAGGGCCCTGTCGAGCAGCGTGCGCATCTCGCCGGCGGACGCGGGCTGCCGCTCGGTCAGCCACGTCCAGACCTCCGGGTCCTTGGACGCCGCGAACAGGCCCTCGGTGTGCTCCGCCGTCAGGGGCTCCAGCCGCACATATCGCCCGGTCAGGACGGGCCGCTCGAACCATGCGTGACTCATGCGGATCACGCTAAGAACGGACCGGAGGCGTCCGGCAGGGCCACTTTCCGCCGATTTCCGCGAACCACTGCGATTTCCGCGAACCACTGTGACGGCCCCGGCGGCCGCACGTCGCCGCCCGCTTCCTCGCCCGCCCGGCGGATAGCATGGGCGTTCACGCGACTGGCGCGGTGAAGGTGGGGCACCACCGGGGAGCGAACCACAGTCCGGACACCGCGCGCCTGGGTGGACGGGACCCATCCCCGCGGAGGAACGCATGACTGCACAGATTCTGGACGGCAAGGCCACGGCCGCCGACATCCGCTCGAACCTCAAGGTCCGCGTCGAGGCGCTCCGCGACCGGGGGGTGTCCGTCGGGCTCGGGACCGTCCTCGTCGGCGACGACCCCGGCAGCCACTCCTACGTCAACATGAAGCACCGCGACTGCGCCGAGGTCGGCATCGAGAGCATCCGCCGCGACCTGCCCGCCACCGCCGCGCAGGACGACGTCGAACGCGCCGTCGCCGAGCTGAACGCCGACCCGGCCTGTACCGGCTACATCGTCCAGCTCCCGCTCCCGAAGGGCCTGGACGAGCAGCGCGTCCTGGAGCGCATCGACCCGTCCAAGGACGCCGACGGCCTGCACCCCACGAACCTCGGACGGCTCGTCCTCATGCAGCCGGGGCCCCTCCCGTGCACGCCGAAGGGCATCATCGAGCTGCTCCGGCGCTTCGACGTCCCGATCAAGGGCGCCGACGTCACCGTCGTCGGCCGCGGCATCACCGTCGGACGCTCCCTCGGCCTGCTCCTCACCCGCCGCACGGAGAACGCGACCGTCACCCTCTGCCACACCGCGACCCGCGACCTGGCGGCGCACACCCGCCGCGCCGACATCGTCGTGGCCGCCGCCGGGGTCCCCGGGCTCATCACCGCCGACATGGTCAAGCCGGGCGCCGCCGTCCTGGACGTCGGCGTGTCCCGCGTGGACGGCAAGCTCGCCGGGGACGTCGCCGCCGACGTCCGCGAGGTCGCGGGCTGGGTCGCGCCGAACCCGGGCGGTGTCGGCCCGATGACCCGCGCCATGCTCCTCGCCAACGTCGTGGAAGCCGCCGAGCACGAGGCCGCCTGACGTCCGACTGACGCCCGGCCCGCACATGTGCGAGGGCCGCCATCAGCACCCTGATGGCGGCCCTCGCCTGCGCTTCACCGGACGGAGCCGCGCTGTCACCTGCGCGGCCCCGCACGGGCCGGTTCAGCGATCGCCCTCGAACATTGCGCTGCCCGGAGGGCGATCACGTCTCATCTCAGCTGGCCCTCCGTCCCGCCGCGCTGGGTGCCCGGCCGGGCCCGGTGACGTGCGCGTGGCCCGCGCCCGGCCGCCGGGTCTCGGTCGTCGTGCCCCGGACCCCGGGGACCCGCCCGTCCATCGGAGGGCGGCCCTGCGGGACGTGCACCGGCGGCAGCGGCCGGACGAGGCCCATCGCGATGACCTCGTTGGCGAGCCGCGTGCGCCGGTTGGCGCCCTCGGGAATGCGGAACTTCTGGTAGAGGCGCAGCAGGTGCTGCTTGACGGCCGCCTCCGTCACCACCAGCTCCCCGGCGATGTCGCGTGCCGTGGCGGGGGCCACGAACGCCTCGTCGGACAGGGCGGGACGGCAGAGCGAGGTCAGCACGTCGACCTCGCGGCGGGTGAGCTCGGGTGCGACGGCCCGGCGCAGTTCGACGTCCGGGTCGACCTCCTCACGGGGGATGCCCCCCATCCGGCAGCGCGCCGTGCCGAAGCTCACGACGTCGCCGTCCTCCAGGACACGGCGGGCGATCGGCCGGCCGTTGACGCGGGTCCCGTTGCGGGACAGGCCCATGTCCACCACGTAGACGTACGGACCGCGTCGGACGATCTCAGCGTGCAAACGGGACACACTCGGGTCGTCGAGGCGGATGTCGACTCCTCTCCCTCTCCCGACCGTCGTAACGTCGGGGCGCAGCGGCATCACCAGCCCGCTGTCCTCGATCCGCATGAACGGCCCCTCCACGGCAGTCCTCCCAGCTAGTTAGCGACCCCTGTCTGCCGGGTTACCCGGGCGCGTCACCGTCACACCCTCCTACTGGCGAGTAGGACCGATGGCGCAGGGGATTCGGGCCTCTCCGGCATCTGTCTCTTAGACACATCGGACGCTCCCGCCTAAGTGGAC
>NZ_VCKW01000318.1 GCF_005889715.1 Actinomadura soli | reverse complement strand
CTCCAGGCCCACGACGAAAAGCACGGCACGGCTTTCCTGCCAACACTCGCCGCCTGGCTCGACCACTACGGCGACACAAAGGGCACAGCACAGGCACTGGACGTCCACCCCAACACCCTCCGCCACCGCCTGAAGAGAATGACCGAGGTCACGCCGCTGAACCTCTCGTCCGCCGAAACCCGCCTGGCCCTGCGCCTCCAACTGACCGCTCTCCTCGGCTAGGCATGTCCTCCCTATGTCGGCCCAGTGGAAAAGCAGTTGCTCTGATCGGGGCGGCTGGCGAGGGTGGTGGAGGGAGGTCTCATGGACGTCACGTTTCATCGGCTGGCCGGGAATCTCTACTTCACCACCGCGGTCCGCGCCGACGGGGTGACGGTGATGTCTCCCGGATACGATCGGACCAGCGCGATCCCGCATGACCTCGCGCACTTCGTCGCGGAGCGGGAGTTCGGGATGACGCGCGGCTTCTGGGGCAGCGTCGCCGCGGGGGCGCTGTTCACCAACATGGCCGTGACCTCGGGACGGCAGAAGCCGCACGCCGCCGAACGATCGAAGCGGATCATCAAAGCGCACGCGGACGACATCGGCCTCGCCGAGGCCGTTGCCGGGACGATCCACGACGCGGTCGAACAAGACCTCACGCCCAAGGAGGTCATGAGCGGACTGCGTGCGCTCTGGGGCGTCATCAGCCCCGCACCTCTGCCCATAGGCGACAAGGAAATCGAGGCCGTGACCGCCGCCCTGCGCCGTGAGGCCGGACGCTGGTCGGCGGTGCCCGTCGACCAGGGCCTGACCTTGAACTGGCCGCTGCGTGCGGAACACGTGCCGGTGCCTCCTTCCGGCAAAGCACGCACGGGCCGCCGTTCCCGCAAGGCCCGCCACCAACGTTGATCAACCAGCACTCAAACTGACCAAGCGCGGTCAGTTCGACCCAACCTGGCGATCAGGTGGCGGACGCGAGTGCCCGCAACTCCCGCGCCGCTGGCAACACCTGCGCCCGCTCTGGGAGAGCATTCAGCACGTTCTTCGCCAGAGTGCCGGTGCCAACGGCCAGGTAGCCAGGTCGTTCCTGGAGGGTTGTTATCGCCTGTTCCAGCCCCACGTCGATCTGACGTGCCCGCACCAAAGCTTCAGCCTGTATCAGCGACAGGTTCTTGATCGGCACAACCGAACTGGGCGGGTAGAGAGCGATGGCTTGGTCAAGCACGGCGGCCGCGTGGGAATCCCCGGTTCGCGTCAGTACATAAGACTCCGCCCAGCGCATCTGGCTCTCACGAAATGCCAGGACTGTCTGCGACCCGGCGGGCTGCGGCAGTCGCCCGAACATTTCCTTTATCTCCTTCACGGAGGCGAGGGCTTTGGCGCTGTCCCCCTGATCTGCCGCCATGTAGGCACGTGCCGCGTGCGCCCTGGCCAATCCGGCGGACGGCGCACCATTGGCTATGGCGATCGCCTCATCGGTCAGAGCGGCCACGACCCCTCGAGGCCGTCCGGCCCAGAATGCGTCCTGTGCTGCCCTGCCTCGCGTCCATACGCGTAGGTCACGGTCGCCGGATGCGTCAGCGGCACGGCGCGCAGTGCCCCAGGTGATCCTGGCCGAGCGTTCTTCGCCCGCGTCGCCGAACTCGATCGCGAGGAGGCCGGAGAGCCCGGCGCTGACTCGCAGCAATCGTGCCTGCTCAAGGGGAGTATGCGGCTGATCAAGCAGTGCGCCCACAGCGATGATGTCGGCCGTCAGGTCCCCGACCAGTGCCCCGGTCGGCCGGACCACGATCTGCTGGCCGTACTCGTGGACGGTCTGCTCCCATTCGTTCACGTCAACGTTCTGGCCGGTGGCGCGGTCGATGCCGGAGAGTATCTCTTCCAGGACTCCAGGGGGAATCGCCGTCCCGGCACCGAAGGCGGCGATCAGTTGCAGTGCGGCACGACGCTTCACGTCCTCGTCCCCATCGTCGGGAATAGGGCTCGGCTCTACGGTACCCGCCGGGTGATCGGACGATTCCTCCCCAAAGAGGTCCTTCTCCTCCATTTCGAACGCGGTGGCGTAGGCGGAGCCCCACTCGGCGGGGAACACCTCGCCATTCTCGTGGCGCTTGAGCTGGCGGGAGAGGTTCTTGACCTGGCTCATATCGGGATCGTCTATGCCAACTGCGGCATAGAGGCGGCGGGCGGCTTTGAACGGGCCCCAGCCGCGAGCCAGGCGTTCGGCCTCGATGCGTTCGGCCCACTGGGGGCGTGGCTGATCAGTCATTTGGATCGGCGCCCTTCGATCGGGGGAAGCGGGGACGTGGGGGCCAGCACTTCATTGTCGCCTTTTCGGTCCGTGTGCGCTCGGTTTCACTGAGTTAAAAGCGGAACTCGCGTCCGCGTCCGAGAAGACGAGAGGTCGAAATCATGGAGGACCGTATGAGCACCCTGGTGCGGCGAGGCGGCATCACTCGCGCGACCCGGGGGGCGCGGACGTTCGAGTGGAGGTTGGAGGAACGGACGGCCGGGGCCGCTCGGCGGGCGGTGCGGGAGACGCTGGCCGCGTGGGGCGTCACGGAGGGGGACATCGACGTCGCGGTGCTGCTGACGTCGGAGGTCGTCACGAACGCCATCCGGCACGTGCGGGCCGAGCTCCGAGCGGGAGTGGTCTGGGTCCGGGTCTGCGTGACCGAGGGACGGCTCCGGGTGGACGTGACCGACCCCGAGCCGGGCTGCCCGCGGCTCGTGGCGGCGCTCGACACCGACGAGGAGCACCGCGGCATGGCCGTGGTCGCGGGCTGCGCGGACCGCTGGGGTGCACCCGGGACCGGGCGGCGGCAAGACCGTGTGGTGGACGCAGGTCCTGGAGGTGCGGGCGCCGTCCTTCGAGCTGCCGCTGTTCAGGCGCGTCCTGTCGAGGGGCAGATCTCGGTGACGGCGCCTGCTGTCGCGAGCGCGACCGACGTGCGCAACGAATAGGGCGACAGTGGGCCAGAGACGCAACGAAACGCCAGGCGGGAGCAAGGTTGGCGCATTGGTTCGCGGACGGCTGGTTTCTAGGCTTTCGATCGTCGAACCCTCGTCCCCCTGGAGATGTGCATGAGCGTTCTGCCGGCGATGGCGCCCGGTGTCGGTGCCGAGCGGACGGCGCGGCGGCGGCGGTATCTGATGTGCCGTCCCGAGCATTTCGCCGTCACCTATGTGATCAATCCGTGGATGGACCCGGTGGCGGGCGCCGACGCCGGGAAGGCGGTGGGGCAATGGGAGGCGCTGCGGGCGGCGTATCTCGCGCTCGGGCATGAGGTGAGCCTCATCGATCCGATCGAGGGACTGCCCGACATGGTGTTCGCGGCGAACGGCGCTCTGGTCGTCGGCGGCCGCGTATACGGCGCGCGGTTCACCCACCCGGAACGGCATGCCGAAGGGCCCGCGTATTCCCGGTGGCTGCGGAAGAACGGGTTCTCGGAGGTGCTGGACGCGGAGCACACGAACGAGGGCGAGGGCGATTTCCTCACGCTGGACCACGTGATCCTGGCGGGGACGGGATTCCGCACGGAACTGGCCGCACATCAGGAGGCGCAGGAGTTCCTCGGACGGCCCGTGGTGACGCTCCGGCTCGTCGACCCGCGTTTCTACCACCTGGACACGGCGCTGTTCCCGCTCGGCGGCGGGAACGTCGCGTACTTCCCCGGGGCGTTCTCGCCCGGCAGCCGTGCGGTGCTGGAGCGGCTGTTCCCGAACGCGATCCTGGCGGGTGAGCGGGACGCGGCGGTGCTCGGCCTCAACGCCGTGTGCGACGGCCGCAACGTCGTCATCAACGCCGAGGCCGCCGAGTTGATCGAAACGCTGCGGGCCCACGGGTACGCCCCCGTACCGGTGGACTTGTCAGAGCTGCGCAAGGCGGGCGGCGGGCCCAAGTGCTGCACCCTGGAGCTGCGTTAGGAGCGCTTGGGTCTGGCGCGCAGGTGCATGCGCTCGCCCTGCGGCCCGAACAGGCTGAGCACCTCGACCGTGCCGCCGTGTCCGCTGAACCAGTGCGGCAGCCGGGTGTCGAACTCGGCGGCCTCGCCCGGCTCCAGGATCAGCTCCCGGTCACCGAGGAGGAGGCGGAGCCGCCCGTTCAGGACGTACAGCCAGTCGTAGCCCTCGTGCGTCTGCGGGTCGGGCGTCGAGCGGCGCTCCGGGACGATCATCTTGAACGCCTGCATCCCGCCGGGGCGCCGGGTCAGCGGCAGCACGGTCATGTCCGCCATGCGCTGCGGGCGGGGCCTGATCCGCGGGTCCCCGACGTCCGGGGCGCCGACCAGCTCGTCCAGCGGCACGCGGTGGGCCTGCGCGAGCGGGAGCAGCAGCTCCAGGCTCGGCCGCCGCTTGCCGGACTCCAGCCGCGACAGCGTGCTCACCGAGATGCCGGTGACCTCGGCGAGGGCGGTCAGCGTGACGTTCCGTTCCTGCCGCAGCCGCCGGAGCCTGGGCCCGACACCGGCGAGAACGTCATCGGTCGTCTCCATGCGTTCATTGCAGGAACAGCAAAGCGGTTTGTCAAATCCGCGGCCCTCTAGGGTGGCTGCCATGGGACCCGGCGAGCGGCGGTGGCGCGACGAGCGGGCGAGGCTCAACGGCTCGCGCGGGCCACTCGGTGAGGTGGCCGGCGCGCTGTATCCGGACGTTCCGCGCGTCGCCGGGACGTCGTTGCTGTGCCGCGAGGAATGGATCCCGGACGTCCCGATACCGCTGGAGGACGTCCGGCTGGAGTGGGACGCGCGCGATGTTCCGCCAGCCGTGGCCGATCCTTCTGATGGGCTTCCGGACGGCTACCGTACGTACGCCGAGGCGATGGCCGCCCTCGCGGCGCCGAAGATCTTCGAGGACCGCCCGAGCTACCGCCTCCTCGACGCCCGGCCCCCGGTGCTCCGCCTCGGCCCGGCCCGGTACTTCGACGGCGTGAACGTGGGCGAATCGGCCGCTCACGAGCTGGCGGCCGGGGTGGACGGGCTGCCCCTGCGCACCCGGATCGGCCACCCCTGCGACCTGTCCCGCCGAGCGGCCCTCACCGCGATCACGACGGCGACCATCACCACGTCCGGTTCGTACGTCCTGCACTGGCGGGACCCCGCCAAGGTCGCGCACGCGGGCGGTCTCCACCAGGTGATGCCGGTCGGCGTCTTCCAGCCGCTGGACGACGAGCTGCCGGACCTGTGGGCGTGCATGGTCCGCGAATACGCGGAAGAACTGCTCGGAATGGACGAGAACTACGGCGAAGGTTTCGTCCAGAGCGAGTGGCCTTTCCACCGGGCCCTGACGTCCGCCCGCGAGCGGGGACGCCTGAGGGCCTACTTCCTCGGCCTCGGCGTGGACCCGCTCACGTTCGCGCTCGACCTCCTGACGGCGGTCGTCATCGACGGTGACGCGTTCGGCGAGCTCTTCGGGGGGCTGGTCGCGGTCAACGAGGAGGGCGAGGTGTCGACGGCGCCGTTCGACGGGACGGTCCCGCGGCCGATGCAGCCGGCCGGGGCCGCCGCCCTGGAGCTGGCGTGGCGGCACCGGGCGGCTCTCGGGATCACTCCCGGCTGAGGTCCCTCAGCTCGTCCAGGGCGTCCACCAGGTGGTCCACGATCTCGGACGGGTCCGGGATGAGCGTGCGGCAGGCGACGATGCCGACGTTCACCTTGCCGTCGTAGGAGAAGACGGTGATGTTGAGGCCGCCGGTGACGTCGGTGATCACGGAGATCGGGTGGTAGGCGAGCACCCGGGCGCCGCACAGGTACAGCGGGAACTGCGGGCCGGGCACATTCGAGATGATCAGGTTGATGGGGCGCAGCGACATCGTCGGCGCGGCCTGGAGGGCGAGGCGGGTGGCGGCGCCCGCGAGGGGTGCGGGCACCAGGCCGCTGAGCTCCCGCACCCAGCCTCCGGACGACCCGGTGAACCGCCGCTTGGCGGTGTCCATGGCGCGCCGGACGGCCAGGTACCGCTCGGCCGGGTCCGGGATGTCGGTGGCCAGCGGCGTCGCCATCATGGAGATCTGGTTTCCGGCGTCGCCCCGGGCGGCGCGGGCGCGGGCGCCGCCGCGCCGCAGCGACACCGGGACGGCCGCGACGAGCGGCCGGTCCGGCAGTTCGCCGCGCTTGTCGAGCCACTGCCGCAGCGCGGTCGCGCACAGCGCCATGACGACGTCGTTGACGCTGCCGCCGAGCCCCCGCCTGATCTCCTTGACCGCGTCCAGCGGAAGCTCGCCGCAGGCGACGGCGCGGCGGCGCCCGATCGGCTGGTTGAACGGGGTCGGCGGGGCGCTCATCCGCGGCGCCCGCGGCATCTCCGGGCGGCGCAGCGCGCCCTGCATCACCGAGGACATCAGCCCGACGCCGGGGAGCGCCGAGACCCCGGGGATCTCGGCCAGGTACGGGGCGGTGCGCGCGACGGACATGGCCGTCCGGACGGGATGCAGCGCGGTCCTCAGCAGCCCGGCGCCCACCATCTCGGCGGTCCCGGGCGCGCGGGACGGCTCGGACTCGTCGGCGGGCAGCTCGCGGGGCTCGGGCGACAGGTCCAGCAGCGCGGCGAGCGTCTCGGCGGCCATCACGCCGTCGACGGCGGCGTGGTGCACCTTCACGTAGACGGCGGTCAGGCCGCCCGCGAGGCCCTGGATGAGGAACATCTCCCAGAGCGGGCGGGAACGATCCAGCGGCTGCTCGTGCAGCATCGCGACGACGTCGGCGAGCTGCCGGTCGTCGCCGGGCGCCGGGAGGCCGATCTCGAAGATGTGCCGGACGGGGTCGAAGTCCGGGTCGTCCTCCCAGTAGGGGTGGTCCAGGCCGAACGGCACCTGGACGAGCCGCTGCCGCAGCGGCCGGGCCGCGAGATGAGCGCGGTCGCGGACGAGCCCGGCGACGAGCGGCACCGTGAGCCGGCCACCCGGGCACGCGGCCGCGTCGACGATGCCCAGCCCCGCGATGTGGGCCTGGGTGGTGCCGGTCTCCGCGTTCAGGAAGGCGGCGTCCACGGTGGTCAACTGGCTCATGCTCTCTCGTCCGTCCCCTCGATATGCGCCTGCATGTCCTCTAGGAGATGCCGCCGAAGAGCGCAGGTCAACGCGATCCGGCAGGAAGTAACCCGGACTTAACAGGACGTTTCGTGCGGTTCACATGGGCGCCCGAGCGGGCGTTCACCGGGCGGGCGCATGATCATCGCATTAGGGTTGTGCCCCATGACGGCACGACCACTCACGGAGATCGTCGAAGCGGGATGGGCGACCGCGCTGGAACCGGTCGCCGGGACGATCGCCGCCGCCGGCGACTGGCTGCGCGCCGAGGTCGCCGCCGGACGCCGCTACCTCCCCGCCGGGAACCACATCCTGCGCGCGTTCACCCAGCCGTTCGACGGCGTCCGCGTCCTCATCATGGGCCAGGACCCCTACCCCACCCCGGGGCACCCGGTCGGGCTCAGCTTCTCCGTCGCGCCGGACGTCCGTCCGCTGCCCGCCAGCCTGATCAACATCTACCGCGAGTACTGCAGCGACCTGGGCCACCCCGAACCGTCCAACGGCGACCTCACCCCGTGGACGGAACAGGGCGTCTGCCTGCTCAACAGGTCGCTGACCGTCATGCCCGGCAAGCCGGGCTCGCACCGCGACAAGGGCTGGGAAGAGGTCACCGAGCAGGCCATCCGCGCCCTCGCGGCCCGCGGCCGCCCGCTCGTCGCCATCCTGTGGGGCCGCGACGCCCGCAACCTCAAGCCGCTGCTCGGCGGCGTCCCGTGCATCGAGTCGCCGCACCCGAGCCCGTACTCCGCCGACCGCGGCTTCTTCGGCTCCCGCCCCTTCACCCGCGCCAACCAGCTCCTGGAACAGCAGGGCGCCCACCCCGTCGACTGGAAGCTCCCGTAACACCCATCACCTGACGCGTCGTGCTCAAAGCCCAGGGCGTCCGCGACCGTCTCGGCCACCGCCCCCGCCACGCGACTACCTCAACAGTCGCGATCGCGTCCGAAGGCAGGTTTCGAGCTTGCGAGAAACCTGATCGCGCAGCGAGCCGCTAGGCGAGACGGAGCGATGCAGCGATCGCACGCGGTGAATTGGACTGAGGGCCCCCAAGGCCCTCAGTCCAATTCACCGCAATCAAGCAGGTGCAGGAGGGTGG
>NZ_VCKW01000317.1 GCF_005889715.1 Actinomadura soli | reverse complement strand
GTGCTGGACGGAGTCGTACCGGACTGGGACATGGGGGCCTGCCTTTCTGGAGGGCGACCCCCGAACCCCCGGGTGGCCGGCCCGATGATCCCCGCTCCGCCGCGGTCATCGTGCCGTCCCTTCGGTGCCGCCTCGCAGGATCGCCGCGGACCTCGAAAGGATCACGTCCCCGCGATCGGCCGCCTCAACCGTCACCGCGCCTGACCGTCCCCCCACAACGCGGGAAACACCTGATGACGCGGGAAGCGCCCCGACGACGCGGCAAACACCCGACGATGCGCGGAGCGCGGTGGTTGACAGAGCCACGGCGGCGGGTGTGCGTGCCGTCCGTGCCGCCGTGGCTTTGTCCCCCACCTGTCGACGTCCCCGGCTACAAGAGGCGGTGACCGCGTCCGGGACGCGGCGCGGCCACCGCCCCGCCCCCCAGCGAACCGGCGGAAGCATTCGTCCAGGTGCGTTGCAGCCTGCCGCGTACTCGCGCGTAGGTCCGGGGGTTCGGCGGCAGGGGTCGACGGGCGGTCGAGGATCTGCGACGAGAGGTTCACGCTCCGCGATGAACGAGCGACGGAGCGCGATACGCGGTGCCGGGCTCGTCTCCGGGCGGTCTGTCATGCTACGCAGATCGGAGGGCTGTCTGGATGAGACGGTACTGATAGGAGGCGGTATGGGCGGGTTCTTCACCGGACGGACGCTGGCGGACCTCGGACGCGATCTGCGTTCCGGCGACGCGTCGGCGGCGGGGCTGCTGGCGCACGTGTTCGCGTCGATCGACGCGGAGGCCGACGCGGAGGCCGACGCGGAGCTCAACGCCTTCGTCACCCTCGACCGCGAGGGCGCCGAGGCGGCCGCCAAGTGGGCGGACCAGGAGCTCGCGTCCGGTATCGACCGGGGTCCGCTGCACGGCGTCCCGGTCGCGGTGAAGGACATCATCGACGTCGCCGGCCTGCCGACCGGCATGGGATCGGCGCACTTCACCGGGCATGTGGCGGACGCGGACGCGGCCTGCGTGACGATGCTGCGGGACGCCGGCGCGGTGATCGTCGGCAAGACCGGCACGCACGAGTTCGCCTACGGCGGCAGCGGCGACGTCTCGGTGAACGGGCCGGTCCGCAACCCGCACGACCGGGAGCGGATGTCGGGCGGCTCCAGCAGCGGCAGCGCGGTCGCCGTCGCCGCCGGGATGGTCCCGCTCGCGCTCGGCACGGACACGGGCGGGTCGGTGCGTATCCCAGCGGCGTTCTGCGGGATCGCCGGGTTCAAGCCGCCGTACGGCGTCATCCCGACCGACGGTGTGTTCCCCCTGTCGCCGACGCTCGACCACGTGGGCGTCCTCGCCGGGTCAGCGGACGGCTGCCGGATCGCGTACCACGCGCTGGTCGGCCCGGCGGAGGCCGTCCCGTCGCCCGTCGACGAGAGCGTCCCGCACGGCCGCGTCGCCTGGATCGAGCCGGAGTCCGCCGACCCGGACGTGGTGCGGACCGTCCGGGCGCTGTTCCCGGACGCGCCCGCCGAGCCGCTCGACCTCTTCGAGCTGCGGCGCATCTTCAGGGCGATCCAGGACTGCGAGGCGTACGAGATCCACGCCGAGCGCGTCGCGGAGGCGCCCGAGCGGTACCTGCCGCCGACGCTGGAGCGCCTGGAGCAGGCGGCGCGGACGCCGGGCTGGCGGTACATCCGGGCGTTCCGCGAGCGGGACGCGTTCGCCCAGCGGGTGGCGGGGTTGCTGGACCGCTACGACCTGCTGGCCCTGCCGACCATGATGATGACCGCCCCCAAGATCGGCGAGACGGAGGGGCCGTTCGGCCGGCACGCGCCCGCGCTGGTGAGCCTCACCTGCGCGTGGAACGTGCTCGGCCTGCCCGCGCTGAGCGTCCCGGCCGGGACGGTCGGCGGCCTGCCGGTCGGGGCGCAGCTCGTCACGCGGCGCGGCGCCGAGAGCCTGCTGTTCGACATGGCCGGACGCCTGCCCTCCCTCACGGGCTGACGGTGTCTCTCATGGGCTGACGGTGTCTCTCACGGGCTGACGGTGCCCTCATGGGCTGACGGTGTCCACCAGTACTTCGGTGATGAGGGCCGGTGGCACGTCGACGCGGGACGCGACGCGGACGACCTGGCGCGCCGCCTCCGCCGGGCGGGCGGCGATGATCCTGGACGCGGCACGGATCGCGGCGAGGCGGTCCTCCGGCGTGGCGAGCGTCCCGCCCGCCCGTTCGACGGCCGCGTCGACGACGGCGTCGATCAGCGGCGTCCGGGTGCCGAGAGCCTGCAGGACGGCGGCGCGGCCCTCGACCTGGAGGAGGCTCGCGGGGTCGCGGCCGTCGGGCAGGCCCGCGATCTCGACAGGGCCGCCGACTCCGGCGAGCCGCTCCCACGCCCGGACGGTCCCGGACCGTCCGGCGGGGTCGCCGTCCAGCGCGACGAGGACGCCCGCGCCCCCCAGGTCGGCGGCCTCCCCGAGCGCGTCCAGTTGCGCGGCGGTGAGGGCGAGGCCGCACGTCGCGACGGCCGCGTACTCGGCGGGGCCCGCCATCGTGACGGCGATCGCGTCCAGCGGCCCCTCCACGAGGACGGGACGCGCCCCCGCGGCGAGCCGGTCGCGGGCCTCGTGCAGGCCGTAGAGCACCTCGCCCTTGTGGAACAGCGACGTGTCGGGGCCGTTGAGGTACTTGGGGCCTGGGCCGCCGTCGCGGCGGCGTCCGATGTAGCCCGCGATCGCGCCGTCCGGTGCCCGGATCGCGAACATGGCGCGGTCCCGGAAGGTGTCGCGGAGCCGTCCCGCCCCGTCCGGGCGCGCCAGACCGGCGGCGGCGATGTCGTCGTCGCCGTGGCCGAGTGTCCGCAGGTGGTCGGTGAGCGCGTGCGGTCCGGCGGGCGCGTAGCCGATCTGCCAGTGGCGCTGGACGCCCGGCGGGAACCCGCGTCCGGCCAGGTAGGCGGGCACCCAGCTCGCCGCGAGCCGGGCACGGAAGAACCGCTGGGCGTCCGCCATGACGCCGTGCCGGGACGCGCCCGACACGCGCCCGTGCAGGCGCCTGGCCGTCCGGAGGATGCGGTCGCCCAGCCCCGGGCCCGCCCAGAACGCCCGCGCGGGGAAGGCGGGCATGGGCGGCTCCAGCCCGAGCCAGGCCGCGACGAGGAACGCGACCGAGTCGGCCTCGATCCGCCGCACGCCCCGTTCGGGGGCCTTGGCCGTGATCGCCGCGAGGTGGTGTCCGGCATCGGGCGGAGGCGGCCCGGAACCGCCGGGGAGGGGGAGTCCGTCCGTCTGCGCGACGTCGAAGACGGCACGCGGCGCGCCCGTCCGGCCGAGGACGCGGATGCCCGTCTCGCCCCTCCTGACCTGGCGGCCCGCGGAACGCCACTCCTCGTAGGCGCGGACGTCCGTGGCGCCGCGCCACTGCGCGCTGATGAGCAGGATGGCGGTGTAGCCGTGGCGGCGACCGTGCAGGACGGCGCGCTCCAGCCACCATGACCAGGGCCGCGTCCCGTCCCGCAGGCGGACCGTCTCCTGGTCGGCGATGCCGCGCAGGAGACGCAGGTCGTCCGGTCGCATGGATGCCTCCTCGCCGTCGAGCGGGCGGGGAAGCCACCTACGTCATACCCGCCCGCCTACAGATACAGGCCGAAGAATTCTTCGGGATGATCCAGGAGCGGGGGCAGATCCTCTGCCGTGAGCGTGATCAGTTCCTTCTTGGTGGGCGTCCGGGCCGCCTTCTTGCCGGCGCCTCCGCTCTTGCCCGCGCCGCCCTTCCCCGCGCTTCCGCTCTTCTTGGCGTTCTGCTTGGCGGCGAACGCGGCGGTGGCGACGCGGTCGGCCTGGTTGGCGACGGCCACGTCCAGCATGTTGCGCATGAGGCGGCCGTTGCCGAACGACGGGCCGCGGGGCGCGCGGCGCAGCATCGCCAGCAGGACGTCGTCGGTCCCGGGCGCGAGCCGGAAGCCGTCCGCGGCGGCGAGCTGGCCGAACACGGTGATCAGCTCGTCGTCGGTGTAGTCGGGGAAGTGGATCTGCTTGGGGAAGCGCGAGTCCAGGCCCGGGTTGGCGACGAGGAACTCCGCCATCTCCTGCTGGTAGCCGGCCACGATCACGATGAGGTCCTCGCGGTGGTCCTCCATCAGCTTGACCAGCTCGGCGATCGCCTCGTGCCCGTAGTCGCCCTTCAGCGGGGACTGGGTCAGCGTGTACGCCTCGTCGATGAACAGGACGCCGCCGAGCGCGCGCTCCACCAGCCGGCGGGTGCGCGGCGCGGTCTGCCCGATGTACTCGCCGACGAGATGCGCCCGGGACGCCTCGATCAGGTGCCCGGACGACAGCACGCCGAGCCGCTTGTAGATGCGGCCGAGCAGCCGGGCCACCATCGTCTTGCCGGTCCCGGGGTTGCCGGTGAACACCATGTGCCGGGTCGGCGGGGTGATCTGCAGCCCGGACTCGCTGCGCAGCCGCGCCGCGTGCGTCCCGGCGACGATGAGCGCGATCTCGTGCTTGACGGTGTCGAGGCCGGTGAGGGTGTGGAGTTCGGCGAGCGGGTTCCCGGCGGCCTGCGAGGTGTCCAGCGTCTCCGGGATGTCCTGCTTGCGGACGACCGGCTTCGCGTCCCGTCCCCCGTCCTCCGCCGGTATTTCCAGGGCTGCCTCTCTAGGGGCCGCCGCGTCCTCTCTAGAGGCCACAGCGTCCTTGGAGGCCACCACCGCGTCTTTGGAAACCACCCCCACCTTGGACGCCGCCACCGCGTCCTTGGCGGCCCGCGTGCGGACCGCGGCGACGACCTGGTCAGCGAGATGGGGGGCGAGGCGGGCGTTGCGGAGCGTCTGCATCGGCGGTGTCGCGGCCAGCAGCGCGCCCGCCGCCTCCACGGCCTGCCGGGTGCCGCGGGCCCCGCGGGCGTCCAGGGCGCGGCGGAACAGCTCGGCGTGGCCCTCCGCGGTGAACGGGCGGGTCCGGGCGATGCGGAACCGCTGCGGCAGGACGGGGTTGATCTCGCGGATCCGGTCCTCGCCGCCGGCGTCGCACAGCGCCACCACGTGCAGGTCGGGGTGGACGGCCAGCAACCGGTGCAGCTCGGCGGCGATGGCCTCGCCGTTGCCGGGGTCGGTGACGATGCCGTCCAGGCCCTCGATGATGAGCAGCCGGTCGCCGGCGCAGTCGCGGGCGTCGGCGTGGAGCTTGGCGACGGCGTCCGACAGCCGCTGCCCGGTGAACAGGTTGTCGGTGACCCAGTGCGGGTCGCGGCCGAACGCGAGGGCCTTCGCCAGCTCCTGCGCGGCGTCGCGCTTGCCGGTGGCGTCGGGCCCGGCGAGCAGGAGCCGGACGGGTTCGTCGCCGCGGGTGAGGTCGTCCAGCGCCTGCACCACCTCGGGCTGCCCGACCAGCGACGTGGCGATCTCCGGGCGCCCGCGCGAGCGCGACCCGGCGGGCCCCTCGGCCTTCGCCGGGACGCTCTTCAGCGTCTCGGTGAGCGGGTTGACGACGCGGCGGCGCGGCGCGTACAGGCGCCGCAGGTCGGTCTGGAACTGGCCGACCGGGATCCACTCGGCCTTCGGGAACCACGGGTCGCCCGGCAGCCCCTGGACGACGGCGACGAACCGCATCGCCATGTCGAGCCAGCCGCGGCAGGCGTCGGCGGCCCCGGCGACCAGCGCCCGGACGAGCCACGCCCGCGTCCGCTCCTGCCACGCGCCCGGCTTGAACCCGCGCCGCTCGCCGGGAAACCGCTGCTGCAGGTCGCCGTAGCGGTCCTCGCCCAGCGCGACCGACAGCTCCGCCGGAACGTGCTCCATGCTGCCCTGCAGCAGCAGCTGGATCAGGTGGACCTCGACGCTCTCCTCGCGCGGCGCCACCTCCGTCAGGTGCTCGTAGGACGCGAGCAGCCCCCCGCACACCCACTCCAGGTAGCCGACCGGGCCGAGCAGCTCGGGCACCGCGGTGACGATGTCGTCGCCCACGTGCGCGTGCCAGTGCTCGCGCAGCTCCATCTTGGGCAGGTTGACGTCGCAGGTGGGCGGGTCGTCGTACATCCGGAGCAGCGCCTTGCGGCGTTCCTCCAGCGGTTCGACGCCCTCCAGGACGGACAGGCAGTCGCGCGCCAGCTCGATCGCGAGCTCCCGGTCGGGCGCCTCGATCAGCCAGTCGACCGGTGGACGCCACCGTCCGCCGGGCGCGTCCCAGCGCGTCATGCGGGTGCTGAGCGGGCCGGGGTTGACGAGGTGCTGGTACAGCAGCCGCTCGGGGAGCTGCGACCACGAGCCCGCCTTGATGGCGCCGCCGCCGGGCAGGAACGCCAGGATGCCGAAGATCTCCGCGGTGACCAGCGACGCGGGCAGCGTCAGCAGCTTGTGCTCGTCGGTGGTCAGGTCCGCGGCCCGCGGGTCGGCCGCGAGCCCGTCGATCCGGGCCGAGATCTCCTCGAAGAGCCCGTCCGGGACGCGCCACGGGCCGTGCGAGTAGACGTCGAGCACCGGCTCGTCGGTGAGCAATAGCTCCAGATGCTCCGGCAGCCGCAAAGAAGTCTCCCCAAGAACGATCAAAGCAGGGGTACAGCCTACGTTTCCCGAGGGAGTGCCGGGTTAGCGGTCCGTCCAATCGGAGGTATTGGGGCTGTCACGTTCGGTCGTCCGTAAGTCAGTCGTCCGGCGGTTGGTCGTCCGGCAGTTAATCGTCCGGGCGGGGGCTACGGGCGGCGGAGGCGTTCGACGGCGATGCGGGCGGCGGTGCCGATGGCGGCGTCGGCCCGCGGCAGGACGGCGACGGGCAGCGGCGACCTCGTGAACACCGCGACCGCGTACCGTCCGCCGTCCGGGTACTCGACGACGCCGACCTCGTTGCGGAGCGTCGGCAGCGTCCCGGTCTTGCCGCTGACGACCACGGCGTCGTAGGGGAACCCGGACGACAGCCGGTGCGGCCACACCTGGAGCCCGAACAGCCGGCGCATCGCGGCGCAGCCGGGGGGCGGCGCGGCCTCGTCCCGCCAGATCATCGACAGGAGGCGGGTCATGTCGCGGGGGGTGCTGCGGCTCGTCCGGGCGGGGTCGAGGGCGCGGAGGCGGGACTGCACGCCCGGCTGGTCCAGCTTGGCCCACACGTCGGCGACGCTCGCCGCCCCGGCGTCCGCGAGGAGGGTCTCGTGCAGCTCGCGCCCGCTGACCTCGACGACGGTGTCGCGCAGGCCGAGCGCCGCGGACGTCGCGTTGACCGCGTCCCGGCCGACGCGCTCCAGCACGACGTCGGCGGCGGCGTTGTCGCTGACGGTGATCATCATGAAGGTGAGGTCGCGCAGCGACATGCGCGCCTCGTCCAGCATCCCCGATACCCCGGTGGGCCCGGTGGTGCGGCCCGCCGCGGGCAGCGTGACCTGCTCGGACGGGTCGATCAGCTCCTCTGCCGCCTGCCGGTGGAACGTGACGAGCAGCGGCACCTTGAACACCGACGCGAGCACGACGGGCGCGTCGGCGCGGACGGCGACCTCCCGTCCGGTGTCCATGTCCACGGCGTGCAGGAACCCGGTGACGCCCGCGTCGCGGAACTCCGCCTCGACGCGCTCCGCCACGTCCGCACCGACGTTCGCGCCGACGTCCCTACCGACCTCCGGCGGGCCCGGACTCCGGCTCGCCTCGCCCGGGACCGCGCTCATGCCAGGAACCCGGACGACGGGCGCGGGACGACCCGGCGGGCGGGGACGCCGTCCAGCGGCGTCATGGCTGCCTCGGTGCGCAGCACGGCGGTCGCGACGGCGGTGAAGTCGGCGATCGCGCGGGCGTGGTCGGGGTCGCGGGCCCGCCGCCACACGCACGACGTCCGCCGGAGGGGCTCGCCCACAAGCGGACGCCATGTCACCCCGGCGGAGTCGTCGGTGCGGGGGGCGAGCGCCACCGCCGTCCCCGCGAGGACGAGGCCCAGCGCGAACTGCGGATGCCGCGCCTCGTGGACGGCGGCGGGCGCCCACCCGTGCCGCCGGCAGGCAGCCAGCAGGTCGTCGTGCGCGCCGGGCGCGTCCTTCCGGGGCGGCACGACGAGGTCGAACCCGCGAAGGTCGGCCAGATGCACTTCGGCGGGCGGCCGGGCTCCGGCGGGCCCGTCGACGGAAGAGCCGGTGTCGTGGGAGGTGGCGGTGGGGAG
>NZ_VCKW01000316.1 GCF_005889715.1 Actinomadura soli | reverse complement strand
CGCTTGACTCCCGCCCTCTCCCGCCCGCCCCGCTATCTGACCGCGGGATAGCCGCTTACGTCACAAGGCGAAATCGCCCCTGCCCTCCTGCTCACCGGGACCGCGCTTCGCACGGCGGTTCAGACGACCGGTTCCGCGAGGTGACAGGGGCGACCCGCCATGGGTTCGTGCCGGTGGAGGTCAGGTGGTGCAGTGTTTGTCGGTGTCGCGCCGGACGGTGGCGCCGGTGAATTCCTCGAGGATGGCGAGGTTCGCCGGTGAGTAGTTCGACTGGGTGATCTTGTCGGCGTCGGGGCTGCCGAGCTTGCCGGTGAAGGGCGCGGACTTGTCCAGCCAGTAGGCCGTGCGGAGGAACTGGGTCAGGACGAGCTCGCGCAGCTTCGGCTCGTTCTTGATCTTGGCCCAGTAGTCGGGGTGCTTGTCCTTGGCGACGCGCAGGTAGAGCAGCAGGTAGCGGAGGTTGGTGGCCGCTATGTCCCGGGCGTTGCTGGCCCCGACGCCCTTGATGTACTCCTGCACGACGGTGACGGCGGGCAGCCCCGTCAGCCCGGCGTTCTGCTCCGCCAGCACGCCCTGCAGCTTGTAGGAGCCCTGCTGGGAGTCGCGCAGGTAGATGCCGTCCATGCTGTCGCTGAGCTTGTCGGTGATCAGCGGCAGGATCTCCTTGCGGGGGAAGCCGCCGTGCAGCGGCACGGCGGACGCCTGCTGCGAGGCGTTGATCCAGGCCGCGATGTGCACGTCCCACCGGGTCCTGGACGGGTCCAGGTCCCACATGTGGGTCTCCTCGTGGATCGCCACCATCATCGACTCGGCGAAGCCCTCGAAGCTCCTGGTGTTCACGAACTGCTTCCAGTACTGGTCGTTCGCCTGCGCGATGGCGAGCTTCTCGCCGCTGGGCCAGCGCCGCTTGTACATCTCCTGGAGAGTCGGCATCCAGTTCGAGGCGCTGAAGCGCGCTTTGAGATCGCTGACGTCGGCGCTCGGGGTCGAGGGTTCCCCGTAGCAGAAAGGCTCGGCGGCCGGGCCGCCCGGCGTGGGGGAGGCCACGGCCGAATGGCCGGGCACCAGGGACAGGGCGACCGCGGCGGTCAACAGGGTAAGGCGGGGGGTGCGTTTCACGGGGACCTCGCTTGGCAGAGCCGTCGGTCGCGACCTGCTCCGATAGGGCACGACCTATGTCTGCTCCGGGATGGTATTTTGTATCGGTCTTCGCCGCCTCTCGCCGGCCGTTGTGGACAACGATCGAATAAGCTCGGAAACCGCAGCTCAGGCCCTACTCGCCCTGGTGCGGAAGCGTGGAAAATTCAATTTCACGAAAAGATCGTCTTCGTGTGCCCCGGCCCGGAACAGAAAATTCGCGACCCCGGTGCCGATGCAGGCGGTGCCGCGGGCGCGCGCCGGGCAGCGGACCGCCCAGGAATCCCCGTCCTGCCCCTCCGCCGCGTTCTTGAGCCGCTTGACCTCGGGCCCGTTCTCGTAGGCGTTGTACAACACGTTTCCGGTCATCGACCGTGCGTGACCGGGAGCGGCCCGAGCGTGCGGCGTTCAAAACCGAACGAAATTCGGTAGGCTGGCGCAATGGTGGACATATTCGATGATCTCGCCGCGGAATATCGCCGGTTGGACGCCATGCTGGAGGCGTTGACCCCGGAGCAGTGGGCCCGGCCGTCCAGTGCCGAGGGCTGGAGCGTCTCCGACGTCGTCCTGCATCTCGCGCAGACCGAGGAGGTGATCGCCGACCCGTCGATCGGGGAGGGGGCGGCCTTCCTCTCGCCGGACGAAGGCAACACCGTGGACGGCCGCGCGGATCCGGCACGTGGCGTGGCTGGCGCACCGGACGCTGCCGTACGCCTTCGCCCTCGACGGGCTCCCGGACGTCCCCGTCTTCTGCGACCTCACCGCCCCGGACGGGACGCGCTGGACCTTCGGCGACCCGGCCGCGCCCACGAGGATCACCGGCCCGGCCTCGGAGTTCTGCCGTGTCGGCGCCCGCCGTCTCGCGCCCGAGGACACCGGGCTCGCCGCCGAGGGCTCGCACGCCGCCGACGCGCTCCGCGTCGTCCGCAATTACGCGGCCTGACCCCACATCGAAGCTCGGGAACCATAGCGTCGCCCGCGGTCCGCTACAGGAAGGTTCTCTGTATTCTGCACGGCATGTCAGGGAAGAAGATCAGCCCTATTTTCATCCTCTTCTTCAGCGTCGGCCTCCTGCTCGTGGGGCTCGCGCTCGTGTTCAGCATGGCGGCGGGCGCGAAGGCGGACGAAGCCGATGCCGACAAGGGCGAGATCCAGCTGCAGCTCGCGACGATGCTCAACTTCACCCTCGCCGGCTTGTCGCTGATTCTCGTCGGGCTCGGCTGGCAGTTCGCGGCCGGTGTGAAAACGGACCCGCCCCCGATCCCGGGGCAGTCCCCGGGTTACCCGTACGGGCAGCAGGCGCAGCAGCAGTACCAGCCCCCGCAGCAGCAGACGGGCCCTCCGCCCGGTGGGCAGAAGTGGGGCCAGCAACCCCCGGGACCGCCCTCGGGACAGTCCTGATCCACTCCCGCCGCCCCTTGCTTCGAGGGGCGGCGGTCCTCGGTCAGGACGGGGGCGTCGCGCGGAGGCGGCGGGCGCCCTTCACGGTCGCGTCGAACGACGCTTCGGCGATGGCCTTGGTCATGAAGTGGCACAGCCAGGTGACCATGAACGTGCCGACGATCAGCACGGGCGCCCAGGCCCAGGTCAGGTGGACGACGATCCGCTCGATCGTGGCGTGCGGGTCGACGACCGGCTCCCAGCTGTTGAGGCGGGCCCAGCGGCCGAGGAAGACACCGACGGCGCAGACGGCGTGCGCGGCGATCGTGACGCGGCCCTGCCAGGCGCCGAGGCCGACGCGCGCGAGGTGCCGCAGCGCGGCGCCGAGGGCCAGGTAGTAGGCCAGGAAGCCCGAGCCGATGAACAGCGCGTAGACGGGCAGGATGACGGTCACGACGGGCCCGCCGCGGTCGGCCATCAGGAGGTCGCCGCGGAGATGGACCAGGTCCGTCACCACATAAGGCGCATTCGGCAAGAAGAGGACGAAAAGGACGAGTCCGGCCCACCACAAGGGTGAGCGGGAGAGGTGCCGGCCGCGGAAGAGCGCCCAGGCCAGTGCTACCGGGATCCAGGCCAGAAGGGTGTTCCAGCCCATCCACCAGGCGTCACGTCGAAGAACGTCGACCAGATTCGGTGCCACATGCTCCAGAACCCCCATGATCTCCATCATGCATGAGTTTCGGCGTCCGGTGTTGTGAAGAAGTTGTGGAGAAGGCCGTCCACGTTGCCGAAGTCGGACGTCGCCTCACGCAGGCGCTGAGGCCAGTCACTGTCGGTACGGAGTGCGCCCGTAGCGGTCTCGATAGCCGACGGTGCTCCTCCCCAGAGTGCGCTATTGCGGGCGGGCAGGTCCCGTTGGTCGCGTTCCCACCAGGCGGTGACGTGGCCGAGTTGGTCGGCGAGAGTGTCACCGGGAATGGTTCTCCTGTAGAGGGACGTCCATTCTTCGCTACGCGGATGCCTGCCCGCGTCTGGTCTCGCATGGTGCGCTTGCTGGAGTTCCTCCAGGACGAGGCACCACCGATATGGGACGGCGAAGTATTCCGTTTCGTCGTCCGAGCAGTAGCGTCCGTGAAAGACGGCCGTGAGATGGTCGGCGAGCTGCGCGGGTGCCCCGCGAGCCGCGACGGCGGCGTCGACCGCGTGGGAGATGGCGCAGTCACGGAGCCGCGGGGGAAGGCCGTCCAGCACCGTGATCTTCAGGCGCGGCGGGCCCCAGCCGGTCAGATGGGCGGCGGCGGCCAGTTCCGCCCACAGGACAAGCTCGGGACGGTCGGCCACGATGCGTTGGGCATTGCGCATGTCGCGGAGGGTGCAAGGGGTGTCGCGGCAGTCCGTCCCGCAGGTGCTGCTCCGGGGGCTCACCAGCGCGCGCGGGGACGCGACCGGCGCCGCGTCCTTTTCCAGGTGCGAACCGTCCGGCATGCGGATCAGGTGCGGGTAGTCCATGCCGTCGGTGAACACGGCACCCTCGCCGGGTGTGAGCGTCACCAGGAACTGCGACTGCGCGTCGGTGATGTTCATGGTGGCGCCGACCGCGTCCCGGTCGTCCTTCGCGGGCAGCCGGTGGACGATCTTCACGGCGGTGTTCTTGATCACGTCCGGGACGAGCTTGGACGGGATCTGCTCCGCCACGATCAGCCCCTCCCCGTACGCGCGGATCTCCGCGAGCAGGCTCGCGAACGTCTCGACCGCGTGGGACGCCGGGCCCGCGTGCTCGCTGCGCCGCAGCAGCCGGTGCGCCTCCTCGAACACGGTCAGATGGCGCAGCCCGGTCGCGGCGCCCGCGCGCTGCCGCATCCGCAGATGCTCGACCAGCCTGACCAGCACCGTTCCCATGAGGAACGCCTTGTCGCGGTCGTCCCCGACGTCCTCGATCTCCAGGACGACGTTGCGCGCGAGCAACTCGCCGAAGTCGATCGGGTGGCCGCCCTCGAAGAACCGCCCGGTCGTGCCGAGCCGGAGGCTGGACAGCCGCACCCGGATGAACCCGCGCACGTTGTCGGTGATCTCCTGGCCGTAGCCGATCTCGGTGACGACCTGCTCGGCGGCGTCCTGCAGATCGGCGAGCGCCGGGTAACGCGGCCCCTTCCCGGATGTGGAGGGTTCCCCGAGCGCGAGGTCCCAGCCGAGCCGCTCGTAGCAGCGGGTCAGCGCCGCCGACAGCACCTGCGGGAACGGCTCGTCGGCGTCGAACGCGGCGAGGAACAGCGCCCGGACGAGGTCGGCGTGGGTCTGCAGCGGGAACGGCCGCCCGTCCGGGCCCCGCGCCGGTTCGAGCGGGTTGATCCCGGCGGCGATCGCCTCGGTGTCGCCCGGCCGGATCGTGATCACCTCCGCGTCCGGGAGCCGCGCGGCCATCAGCCGGTACTCCGCCTTCGCCGGCTCGACGACCAGCCACGGCAGCCCGGCCCGCGACGCCTCCGCCAGCAGCGACCGGACGGTCTGCGACTTGCCCGCGCCGGTCGCGCCGCACACGAACGTGTGCCGGTTCAGGCTGGACAGCGGCACCGACAGCGGCCCGGCGTCGCGGCGGTTGCGGTCCAGGACCCGTCCGAGCCCCACGCCCGTGGCGCCCGACTCGGGCGTCACGTCGAACTCGGGCCGCATCACGAACCGGACCCCCGCGACCTCCCGGACGGGCGGACGCGCCACCGCCGCCACCAGCCGCGTGCTCGCCTCGAACGGGCCCGGCGCGCCCGGGACCAGCGCATACGGCAACCGGCTGAGGTCCGCCGACGCGCACACCAGCGCCGCGACCCGCGCGGCGGCCCGCGGCGTCTCCGCCCCCGCCATCAGATGCACGCGCCACAGCCCGGACGTCGCCGCCTGCCGCAGCTCGCGATGCCGCCGCTCCAGCCGGACCGCCGCGACCGACTCCTCCGGCGACATCTCCGCCATCGACCGGGCGCGCTGCTGCCGGACGGCCAGCTCGTCGGCGAGCCGCTCGGCCTCGGCCAGGTCCACGGGTTCGGCGACCAGCATCCAGGCGAACGGCCGCACCCATACGGAAAGGAGACCGTCCTCCAGGGACGGCCTCGCGGGGTCGTCTGGCGTGTCGTCGTCGACGAGCAGGCCGTCCGAGAGGGCGCCGATGCTCACCCAGTGGGCCATGGAGTCTTCGGCGATGCCGTCCGGGAGCATCGCGCCGCGCCCACCGGCAGGGAGGCTGAGCGTCGCGGACCGTCCGTCATGGTCGGCGAGAAGGCCGTCCCCGCCGACGAACACCTCGGTCGGCCCGGACGCCTGCGCCCGCCGCCAGCCGACCAGCACCGGCTCCCTGCCCGCGTGGTACGCCGACACGAGCGCGGCGAGCCGCTGGTCGCGCCACTCGTCGCGGCCGTCCGCGTCCTCGCCCGGACGGGGCACCTCCAGCAGGCGGCAGACCGGCAGGCCGCGGACGACGTCCCACACGTCAGCCGTCCCATCGCATCACCGAGATGTACGTCTCGACCCCTGGCGTCATTTCTTCCCGCGCCTCTCGTCCGCCGGTCCGATCACCATCCGTCATCTTCGCGCAGACCCGTGCCCCCGCCGGACGGTCGGTCTTGCCTGCGCTCCGGTCCCGATCCAGGCTCATGGGCTGTCAGGCTATTGAGCAAGACGGCCAGGGGGAAGGTCGAAACAGGACGGACGGCCTGACAAGTCCCGTGTCAATCTGCTTGGGTGGTTTGCGCATCGCCGCGCATGACCCCGCGACGCGTGACGATCGAGCCGGCACCCGAGACAGGACGGGAGTTCAGCGTCGTGAGGGGTGAACCCGTCGACCTCGGAGGGCTTCGGACGCGCGTCGAGCGGCTCTTCAGCCCCGAGCCCCGGCTCGGCTGGGTGTTCCGCGACCGCTGGTGGTTCCTGCGGCCCTTCCCCGAGATCCCGCCGCGGCAGCGGGCCCTGCCGGAGTACCTGGCCCGCCGCGTCGCGGAGACCGAGCGGCTCGCGCGGCGCCACCGGAGCCGGACTCTCCCGATCAGCCTCGGCGTCGCCGGGGTCCTGGTGCTGGTCGCCGGCTGCGGCGCCGCCGCCTCCACGGTCCCGGGCACCGTTCCGATCGGGGCGCTCGTGCTCGCCGCCATGGCCGCGTCGCCGGGCCTGGTGCTGACGTCGTGGGCCGCCCGGCAGCGGCAGAGCGCCCGCGAGGCCCACGAGCTGGCCCAGCGGCAGAACGCGACCGGCTACCAGGACCAGGCCCGCCAATGGCAGGCCCGCAAGCAGGCGCACGAGTCCGCCGAACGCGCGCGGCTGGACGGGCTGCCCGAATGGGGCGCGGCCAGGCGTCCCGGCCACCGCCTGGACGTGTTCGGCGGGACGCTCTGGGCGTGGGAGGCGCTGCTCACCACGTACGGGACGTCCACCCTCGCCGTCCAGCCGCTGCTGGTGCTCGACCTGTCCCGCGAGGTCGTCAGCAGGGAGCTGATCGAGCTGTCGCAGGAGGCCGGGATGGGGGTGGACGTGCAGCTCCTGCCGAGCCGCCAGTCGTCGTCCAGCCTCCTGACCGACATGTCGCCGCAGGACCTGGTGGACGCGATCGTCGAGTCCATGCACGGCGGCACGCCCGACGCAGCCCGCGCCGAACGCAGCATGGACGACCGGATCCTGGCCAAGGTCTGCGCCGCCCTCGGCGACGACGTCACCCCCGGCCGGATCGCGGCGGCGCTCCGCGCGCTGATGGGCGAGCCCGACGACGGGGACGTCCTGACCCGCGACGAGCGGCGCCACATCGCGAGCGAGCTGTTCACCGTGGAGTACCGCCGCCAGGCGCACGCGAACCTGTCGCGGATCGAGTCCTACGTCCACCCGCTGGAGAACCTCGGCACCGAGCCGGCGAGGACGGGCCCGGGATACCTGACCTGCATCGCGCTGGACAGCCAGGCCCGCAACGTCCGGTCCGAACTGCTCACCGACCTGATCGTGCAATGGGTCACGCACCGCGTCACCGCGTCCCAGGACTCGACGCCCGCACTCGTCGTCGCCGGCGCGGACGAGCTGGCCCGCCGCCACCTGGAACGGCTGTCGGACGCCTGCGAGCGGCGCGGCGTCCCGCTGACCCTGCTGTTCCGGCGGCTGCGCGAGACGTCCGCGGAGATGATCGGCGGCGGCGCCGTCGCGTTCATGCGGCTCGGCAACCACGAGGACGCCGCCCGCGCCGCCGACTTCATCGGACGCGACCACCGGTTCGTCCTGTCGCAGATCACCAAGAACGTCGGCGGGAACGAGTCGCACACGTCCACCCGCACCGAGGGCGAGGCCGACTCCGACACCCGGAGCACGAGCCGCACGACGGGCACGTCCCGCAACTGGGGGACGAGCCGGTCGTCCGGCACCAGCCACTCGGGCGGCGAGATGTTCGGGCTGTTCCCCGACCGCTCGACGTCCCGCCAGCACGGCAGCAACCGGGGCGGGTCCACCAGCAGCAGCGACACCGAGGGGACCGCCACGTCGACGTCGCGGAACTGGTCGGCCGCCTACGCGTACGCGGCGGGCACCAACTGGAGCGACGCCGACACGACGCAACGCGTGTACGAGTACGCCGTCGAGCCCGTCACCCTCCAGCACCTTCCCGACCACGCGCTCCTGCTGGTCGAGTCGGCGCCCGGCGGGAGACGCAGCCTCACACCCGTCGAATGCGACCCGTCCATCATCACGCTGGACCGCGTCATCACCGGCCCCCTCCCGGAACCGCCGCC
>NZ_VCKW01000315.1 GCF_005889715.1 Actinomadura soli | reverse complement strand
GTGAGATCCCCACTCTCCGACAGCGAGAACGACACCGGGCCCCGGTTCGATGCCACCAGCACTTGGCTCATACCGGCAGGGTCTCAGTTGGCGCAGAGGCACATCAAAGCGACCCACACGCCGCCCGGCACGCACCCGCCGCCCGACGCACGCCGCCGCCGGCGACGCCCTCACCGCCCGCCCCGTCGCGATTAGCGGACAAAGCGGCGGGTACCCGTCCGGAAATGAGCAGGTCCGAGACAACGAAGACCGTGCTCGTCGCCGGTGCCGCGAACCTCATCCTCGCGATTACCAAGCTCATCGCCGGGCTCCTCGCCGGGTCCAGCGCGATGCTCGCGGAAGGCGCGCACTCCGTGGCGGACACCCTCAACCAGAGTTTCCTCCTCACCTCCCTGCGGCGCAGCGAACGTCCCCCCGACCGGCGCCACCCGTTCGGATACGGCAACGAGCGGTACGTCTGGTCGCTGCTCGCCGCGTTCGGGATCTTCGTGGCCGGAGCCGGGTTCTCCGTCTTCGAGGGCATCCTGACCATGACGGGCCACGGCGGCACCGGGACGAGCGTGTGGCTCGCCTTCGCCGTCCTCGCGCTGGCCTTCGTCCTGGAGGGGGCGTCCTGGATCCGCGCCTACTACCAGGCGCGCAAGGAGACCCGCGACAACGGCCGCGACCTCGTCGACCACGTCCGCCGCTCGCCCGACATCACGTTCAAGACCGCGCTGTTCGAGGACACCGCCGCGATGATCGGCCTCGCGCTCGCCGCCGCCGGGCTGACGCTCCGCGAGATCACCGGCTCCGACTTCTGGGACGGTCTCGCGTCCGTCCTGATCGGCGTCCTCCTCGTCGGCCTGGCGTTCTCGATCGGACACGAGAGCATGGGCCTGCTCATCGGCCGGGCCGCCGACCCCGCCGAGCAGCGCCGCATCCGCGCCGAGATCACCGGCGCCCCCGGCGTGACCGGCGTGGGCGAGCTGCTCACCATGCACTTCGGCCCCGAGCAGATCCTCGTCGCCGCCAAGGTCCACTTCTCCGACGACATCAGCGCCGACCAGGCCGAGGACGTCGCCGGCGACATCGACCGGCGGCTCAGGGAAAAGATCCCGGCCGTCCGCCACGTCTTCCTCGACCCCACCCAGCACCCCGCCGACCGCGCGGCCGACCCGGTCCACCGCACCGAGGAACACGCGTGATCAAGAGGGCGGCCGGGTAACGTCTCACTCGGCGGACCCACCTGTCTGGCATCCGGTCAGATCAGGTAAAGTCACGCATACGAGCCCTAAGCGCTCGTGGTCACAACTGAATATCGCTCATCCAGAGGGGTGGAGGGACCGGCCCGACGAAGCCCCGGCAACCACCCGGCTAAGGTGCGCTCGCGATCCTGCGAGGCCGGCCGGGAGATGGTGCCAACTCCGGCCTGCGACCAAGGTGGCGCAGGAAAGATGGGAAGAAAGGCCTCGCTCGCATGGCACTCACGCCTGCCACCGACCTCGGACCGGCCACCGCTCTCGTCTGCCGCGAATGCGGTACGTCCCGCGACCTCGGGCCCCACTACGCCTGCGAAGAGTGTTTCGGCCCCCTGGAGATCGCCTACGACTTCGGGGGAGTGACCCGCGAGAGCATCGAGTCGGGTCCGCGCAACATCTGGCGCTACAAGGGGCTGCTGCCCGTCCCGTCCGCCATCGCGGAGACGCCCAACACCGAACCCGGCTTCACCCGCCTGGTCCGCGCCGACAACCTCGCCGAGAGCCTCGGCCTGCAGAGCCTGTGGGTGAAGGACGACAGCGGCAACCCGACCCACTCGTTCAAGGACCGCGTCGTCGCCGTGGCGCTCGCCGCCGCCCGCGAGCTCGGCTTCAAGGTGCTGGCCTGCCCGTCCACCGGCAACCTCGCCAACGCCGTCGCCGCGGCCGCCGCCCGGGCCGGGATCCGCAGCGCCGTGTTCGTCCCGTCCAACCTGGAAGCGCAGAAGATCATCACAACGGCGGTCTACGGCGGGACGTTCGTCACGGTCGACGGCAACTACGACGACGTGAACAGGCTCGCGTCCGAGATCGCCGGGGAGCAGGACGACTGGGCGTTCGTCAACGTCAACGTCCGGCCCTACTACGCGGAGGGCTCCAAGACCCTCGGCTACGAGATCGCCGAGCAGCTCGGCTGGCGGCTGCCCGACCAGATCGTCGTCCCGGTCGCGTCCGGCTCCCAGCTCACCAAGATCGACAAGGCGTTCCAGGAACTGATCAAGCTGAACCTCGTCGAGGACAAGCCCTACCGCGTCTTCGGCGCCCAGGCCACCGGCTGCGCCCCGGTCGCCGACGCCTTCAAGGCGGGCCACGACGTCATCCGCCCGGTGAAGCCCGACACGATCGCCAAGTCCCTCGCCATCGGCAACCCCGCCGACGGCCCGTACGTCCTGGACGTCGCCCGCCGCACCAACGGCTCCGTCGAGGACGTCAGCGACGCCGAAGTGGTCGAGGGCATCCGCCTCCTCGCCCGCACCGAGGGCATCTTCGGCGAGACCGCGGGCGGCGTCACCGTCGCGACCCTCCGCAAGCTCATCGCCTCCGGCGCCCTCGACCCGTCCGCCGAAACCGTGATCATCAACTCCGGGGACGGCCTGAAGACCCTGGACGCCGTCGCACCCGTCGTCGCGCCGTCCGCGAACATCGCCCCGTCCCTGGAGGCGTTCCGCGCCGCGGGCCTCGCTTGAAAGGAGCACCATGAGCAACGTGTCCGTCCGTATCCCGACGATCCTGCGGACCTACACCGGCGGCGAGTCGGAGGTGAAGGCCGAGGGCGCCACCCTGCGCGCGGTCGTCGCCGACCTTGAGGCCAGCTACACCGGCATCTCCGCCCGCATCCTCGACGACGCCGGCAAGATCCGCCGCTTCGTCAACGTCTACGTCGGTGACGAGGACGTCCGCTTCGCCGACGGCCTCGACACCCCGACCCCCGAGGGCGCCCAGGTCTCGATCATTCCCGCCGTGGCCGGCGGCTGAAGGCCGAACTCGATCCTGGCGCACCCCCACCGCGCGCCAGGATCGAGTTCCCGGACGCCACCAAATTCACCGCCCTCCAAAAGGGAATCAACACGGGCCTAAACGAACCTTCATGACCTTTCCGAGCCCTTCTCCCGAGGAAATCGCCTTCCTACTCCGCGACTTGTGCCTCCACCTCGGCTTCTGCCTCACCCCTGAGGACCAGGCCAACCTGTGCACCACGCCACCAGCGGACACAGACGCCTTCACAGACGCGGTCTTCGGGGCCGAGGGTCTAGACCCGTCCCTGCACAAAAGGCTGCAGCGACAGGTCAGAGAAACGGTCGCCCGAACTTTCGAGGACCGCGCTTAATAAGACACGCACCCAGCCCGAACCTGAGCCGGGCCACGCGATCCACCGCTCCCCACCCCGATCAATCCACACGGCGACAGTTCCGCGGATACCGGCGGACGACCGCGCACAGTGGATCACAACCGCACACGCCTGACGTCCCCGGACAAGGCTCCGACGCAGGTGGGGACGGGTTGGGGCTGGTTGGTGACGGTTCGGTGGACGACGATGCACACCGCTTGCACTCGGCAGGGTAGAGTGCTAAAAAACGGTTGGCACTCTGCTGTGGAGAGTGACAACTTCACAGTCTGGGTCGGGGCGATGAGGCCTCAGTCCGGCGGCGGAATGGCAGTCGTCGGCGGGGGCCGTCCGTCGCGGGCGTCGGCTCGATCCGTCTAAGCCACCTTGTTCCGGGAGGACTGGAGCCTATGGCTGCAAAGATGATCGCGTTCGACGAGGAGGCCCGCCGCGGTCTTGAGCGCGGCATGAACCAGCTCGCCGACGCCGTCAAGGTGACCCTTGGTCCCAAGGGCCGCAACGTCGTGCTGGAGAAGAAGTGGGGCGCCCCCACGATCACGAACGACGGTGTGTCGATCGCCAAGGAGATCGAGCTCGAGGACGCGTGGGAGAAGATCGGCGCGGAGCTCGTCAAGGAGGTCGCCAAGAAGACCGACGACGTCGCGGGTGACGGCACCACCACCGCCACCGTCCTGGCTCAGGCGCTGGTGCGCGAGGGCCTGCGCAACGTCGCGGCGGGCGCGAACCCGATGTCGCTGAAGCGGGGCATCGAGTCCGCGGTCGAGCGGGTGAGCGAGGAGCTGTCCAAGCTCGCCAAGGACGTGGAGACCAAGGAGCAGATCGCGTCCACGGCGTCGATCTCCGCCGGCGACCCGCAGATCGGCGAGATGATCGCCGAGGCGATGGACAAGGTCGGCAAGGAAGGCGTCATCACGGTCGAGGAGAGCCAGACGTTCGGTCTGGAGCTCGAGCTCACCGAGGGGATGCGCTTCGACAAGGGCTACATCTCGCACTACTTCGTGACCGACCCCGAGCGGATGGAGGCGGTCCTCGAAGACCCGTACATCCTGATCGTTCAGGGCAAGGTGTCGGCCAACAAGGACCTGCTGCCCGTCCTCGAGGGCGTCATGCAGTCCGGCAAGCCGCTGCTGATCATCGCGGAGGACGTCGAGGGCGAGGCCCTGGCCACGCTGGTCGTCAACAAGATCCGCGGGATCTTCAAGTCCGTGGCCGTGAAGGCCCCGGGCTTCGGCGACCGCCGCAAGGCCATGCTGGGCGACATCGCCACGCTGACCGGCGGCCAGGTCATCAGCGAGGACGTCGGCCTCAAGCTGGAGAACACCTCGGTCGACATGCTCGGCCGGGCGCGCAAGATCGTCATCGCCAAGGACGAGACGACGATCGTGGACGGCGCCGGTGACGCCAACGAGATCGCGGGCCGGGTCAACCAGATCCGCACCGAGATCGACAACACCGACTCCGACTACGACCGCGAGAAGCTGCAGGAGCGGCTGGCCAAGCTCGCGGGCGGTGTCGCGGTCATCAAGGCCGGCGCCGCCACCGAGGTGGAGCTCAAGGAGCGCAAGCACCGCATCGAGGACGCCGTCCGCAACGCGAAGGCCGCGGTCGAGGAGGGCATCGTCCCCGGTGGTGGCGTCGCGCTGATCCAGGCGGGCGCCAAGGCGTTCGACAAGCTGGAGCTCGCGGGCGACGAGGCCACCGGCGCGAACATCGTGAAGCGCGCTCTGGAGGAGCCGCTGAAGCAGATCGCCGTCAACGCCGGTCTCGAGGGCGGCGTCGTGGTGGAGCGGGTCCGCAACCTGACCCCGGGCGAGGGCCTCAACGCCGCGAGCGGCGACTACGTCAACATGTTCGACGCGGGGATCATCGACCCGGCCAAGGTCACCCGGTCCGCGCTGCAGAACGCGTCGTCGATCGCCGCGCTGTTCCTGACCACCGAGGCGGTCATCGCCGAGAAGCCCGAGAAGAACCCGGCCCCGGCGGGCGGCATGCCCGACGCCGGCGGCATGGACTTCTGATCCGGCTCGATCGGGTTCACGCGTCCGACTCGGTACGCATACGAAGGGACGGTCCTGTCCGGGCCGTCCCTTCGGCCTTTCCGCGGGTTTCGCGCGCGGCCGAACCAGCCTGGACGCTCGCACGTCAGACAACGTGATCAGTGTGTTCGGCCGGCCGCGGGCGCCACCGTCCCGGACCGGACGTCCACGCCGCAGGGCAGCGTAAAGAGGACATGTGAGCGATCTCTTCAGTTCTCCCGTACTCAGGATCGAGCAGCCGCGCCGCGTCCCCTCCGCGAAGTCCCAGTACAAGGTGTTCGACGCGGGCGGCACCCTGCTGGCCAGGGCGGAGGAGCGATCCGTTTCGCTGAAGCGCCAGGCGTGGCGAGCGGTGATGCTGGACGGCGGCGATCAGCGGAGCGTCCAGGTGGAGAACGCCCAGGGCACCCCGGTCCTGATGATCGAACGCCCGAAGACCACCCGCGCGACCTGGGTCAGCACACCGGACGGCACCCTGCACGGGTCGATCCGGATGGACGCCTACCAATGGCGCTACCTGCTGCTCGACGCGGCGGAACGCCCTGTCGGCAAGCTGGACGGCAACAGGACCGCCAGGAAGTTCAGGGCGCTGGACGCCGCCGGCACCCACGTCGCGCAGGTCGACAAGAAATGGAAGGGCATGGCGACCGAACTGCTGACCACCGCGGACCGGTATTCGGTGACGTTCTTCCACACGCTGACCGACCCGTTGCGGATACTCGTCGTGGCAGCGCCGATCGCGCTCGACCTGATGCTGTACGAGGGAAAGGACGTGCCGGATTTCCTCGACGGCCTGGCACCCTGACCAGCCCTTCCGCCGCCGGTCCCTCCAATGGGCCAGGAAGGAGGCCACGACCACGACGGGCGATCGTCCTCTTGGACGACGCTCTCCTGCGGACACAAGTCAGTCTCCCGAACGTGACAACTCGACGTCCCCCGCGCAGGTCAGTCCGGGTAAGCAGCGCTCGGCGGGGCGCCCGGCTCCGGAATGTGCTTCCGCTGAAGGGCCGGGCTTGGCAGGATCGCCGCTTGGACGGCGCAGCGCACCGAAGGGTGTCGACGCTCCGGGACGGTGAACGGAAAGGTCGCCCGCGCGGCCGATGAGACAGGAGAACGCGTGAACGAAGTGTTCAGCTCCTCGGTGCTCAAGGTCGAACAGCCTCGGAGGGGCCCGTTCGCCAAGTCGCGGTACAAGGTGCTCGACGACGCCGGCGTCGTCCTCGCCATCGCGGCGCCCACCGACGACCAGGGCCGCGCCGAGATGCGGGGCGTGTTCGCCGGCAAGTCCAACCTCGACGCCCGCGCCGTCGTGCTGACCACGCCCGACGGGGCCCCCGTCCTGATCGTCGACAAGCAGCGGGGACGGGAATACACCGAGATCCTCGACCCGGAGGGCGACGCCTTCGGCTCGTTCGTCACCGAACGGGTCGGACGCCGGTATGTCGTCTATGACGGCGACGGCACCCTGATCGGCGCCGTCTCCGTGGACGTGCCCCGGAACAATTTCGAGGTGACCGACACCGACGGCTCCAGGGTCGCTCACGTCCGGAAGAAGTGGGCCGGCCTCGCCACCCACCTGCTGACGACGGCCGACAAATACGCCGTGGAAATCTTCGACCCCGTTCCCGAACCGCTGCGGACCATGGCCGTCATGACGGCGATCGTGATGGACATGAACCTGCACGAGGCCAAAGAGATCACCTGATCCGCGATCGTCGTCCCCGCCCAGGACTTCCCGGTCGTGCCGCCGCGAGGTACCTTCCGTTCGTGCAGGCCACGCCCGGGCGTCCGAACAGCTGGTGGATCTCGCCGGCGATTCCGACGATCGCGAACTGCGTGCTGGCCGCCCTCTGGGCCTTCTCCGCCCTGGGCGGCTGGGGCGCGACCGCCTTCTGCGGTGAAGACGAACAGCGCGATCCGGGATGCAGCGCGGGATTCGACGATGCCGTCCGCGTCTCGGCACCGGTGGCCGTCCTCGCTCTCATCATCGCCGCGACGGCATGGGCGATGCCGGGTGTACGGCAGAGACCCGATCGGCTGGACGCGCTTCTCACCCTGGCGGCATTCGCCTGGGTCCTGGCCGAAGGGGTCCTCTTCATCGGCGGATACCTGGCCAAGCCGTAAAACCGTCCCTCCGTCACCGCCGTTGCCAAAAAGAAACATTGGCGGCCTGGCAAGCGTTCCTCGGGCCGCAGGATGGTGCAAGATAGGACAAAACCCAAGGTCGGACGGGTGTGCGAGCGGACCAGTGGCGATGCTCCGGCCGATTTGGCGCCGCCAGGACGTGCGAGCCGGTTTGACGTCCGCACCTCAGGGGCATACTGTTCACTTCGCCCCACGGGGTAGCGGACGCCGGTAGGCGGCCGGCCCGAGGGGAACCCACTTCGAACCAACCGACGCGGCTTAGCCGCGCCCGGACTGTCGTGGTGGGACGGAAAGGCTCGGTTTTGACAATCGAGCTGAATCTGATGAAATAGCAACACCGCCCCGGAAGAAGCCGCGCAAGCGACAACGGCCGAGGCAACGGAAAAGGTCGAAATTGACAGTTCGGCCGGATCCGCTAAAGTAAGAAGAGTCGCCCCGGAGCGGGAAACGCGAAAGCGGATCCAGCGCGGTGGGTGTCCGTTTCTTGAGAACTCAACAGCGTGTTAAAAGCCAGTGCCTTTATACGGTCCGGTCGTTATTTTGGCTGGGCCGTCCCCGCGGCCGCCCTGCTTGTGTGGGGGTGGTTGGGGATTTCTTTGAGGCAATGCAACCCTTCATTTGTGGGGGGTTGTGGTGCTGGGATTGTTTCCATGGTTTGGCTGAGGTGGGGGTTCGCCCCTCTGTCTTGGTCGTTGGGCCTTAATGGAGAGTTTGATCCTGGCTCAGGACGAACGCTGGCGGCGTGCT
>NZ_VCKW01000314.1 GCF_005889715.1 Actinomadura soli | reverse complement strand
GTGGGGGCACGATCTAGCCCTCGACCTCGCACAGCGGGCCTGGTGATGAACAGTGCTCACCCACCGGTCGGCTTCATCAGCCACCGATCCTGCCTTCCCGGCCTGACCGATGCACCGCCATTAGGTGTTCTTCTTCGAGAAGACCTGCTCGCGGCGGCGGGGCCAGATCCCGCCGTACCAGAAGATGATCGCGCCGGTGAGGATGATGCCGACGCCGGTCGCGGCGCGGGCCCACAGGACCTCGTCGGGGCCGGTGTGCGGCAGCTTGTCCGGCGGGGTCCTGGTCGGTGTCGGGGTCGGCGTCGTCCCCGCCCCTCCGGCCGCCTTCTTGCAGTTCGCCGTGACGGTCTTGGACCCGATCCGCTTGTTCGCCCAGTTGACCGTGATGCGGGTGCGGCGGTCCTCGCGGAGCCGGACGGCGACCGTCCGGGTCGAGTCCGGCCGGATCTGGCCGGGGATCGCGGCGGTGTCGTCGTCCTTCTCGATGCCGAAGTCGATGGTCTTGTTACTGGTGTTGCGGACGGTGACGTTCACCGTCGCCGCCGGGCACGCCACCGACCCGATGGTCACCGTCACCGCCAGTGCGGGCTTCCCCCCGGATGGTGACGACCCCGAGGGGGACGGGCTGGACGTGGTGGTGGCCGACGCGGCGCGCTCGGAGTCGGGCGACACCCAATTGATCAGGGCCGGGATGGCGATCAGCGCTCCGATCACGAAGAACACGGCGGCGATGACGACCCTGGGCAACTGCATCGCTGTCCTCCCCGGCCCGCCGGCGGGTGCCGTGCGGGTGGCCGATGATCCTAGATCATTGTCAACCTAGGTTCTTGTGGTGCCGATATCCCCATCGATAGGAATGCGTAACAGGCTAACGAGCCCTGGGACGTGCCGCCGGAGGTCCGCGCAACGCATGATGGAACCCATGGAAGACGGCATCAGGGTGGGGCTCCTGCTGGTGGCGACCCCTCAGCTGGAGGATCCGAATTTCCGGCGGAGCGTCGTCCTGCTGGTCGAGCACGACATCGAGGGCGGGACGCTCGGCGTTGTCCTCAACCGGCCGACCGAGGTGCCGGTCGATCGCGTCCTGCCGCCGTGGGCCGAACTCGTCACCGGGCCGGCGGTCGTGTTCCAGGGCGGCCCGGTCGCGCTGGAGAACGCGCTCGCCCTGGCCCGCCTCCCCGGCGAGGACGAGCCGCTCGGCTGGCGCGCCCTGGACGGCGGCACCGAGGTCGCCAGGGTCGGCCTGGTCGATCTGGAGGCCCCGCCCGCCCTGCTGGCCGCCGAGCTGCTGCAGTTCCGGGTGTTCGCCGGCTACGCCGGATGGTCGGCCGGGCAGCTGCGCGGGGAGATCGAGGACGGTTCCTGGTACCTGGTGCCGGCCGAGGCGGGGGACGTGTTCGCCGCCGACCCGGACGGGCTGTGGCGGCAGGTCCTGCGCAGGCAGGGCGGCGACCTGGCCTTCGTCTCCACGTTCCCCGAGGACCCGACGCTGAACTAAGGTGAACCACGTGAGTACGAAGATCCTGCCCGACGGCGACACCCAGACAGATGTGCGGCCGGACCTCTCGCACGGTGACGGCGACCATGAGCGGTTCGCGCACTATGTGAAGAAGGCGAAGATCACCGAGAGCGCGGTGAGCGGCACGCCCGTGATCGCCCTGTGCGGCAAGGTCTGGGTGCCGAACCGGGACCCGAAGAAGTTCCCGGTCTGCCCGGAGTGCAAGGAGATCTACGAGTCGATGAAGCCGGGCGGCGGCGACGGCGACGAGTGACCGGCCGCCGCCGAGGGGCGGGGGCCGAGGGCGCGTCGCCGGCATCGGCATGCGCGCGTGAGAGGTCTCGCGGTCGGGGGACATGACCGCGGGGCCCTCTCGGTTCTACGGGGCTAGTAACACATCAACGGGGGATCAATGCGGCGGATCGCCGGGGTTTCGCTCTGCGCACTGCTGGTCACGGCGTGTGCTGTTTCAGGTTCGGTGAGTGACCGGACGCGGGTCAGGGCCGCTCCGGCCGCAGCGGCACGCGACGACGGGTGCCCGCCGGAGGGAACCGCGCGCCGCGCCCATCCTCATGACCGGGCCGATCTCGGCCACGACGAGGTCGTCGCCATGCTCGCCGATCTCCGCCGGACGCTCACCGACCGGTTCGGCACGTCCGACGAGCACCGCCTGGACGCGTCACTGCGGCGGGCCGGGCGTGTCAACGTCCCGGTGCGGTTCCATGTCGTCCACAGCGGGGGCAGGGGGCGGCTGTCCAAGGCGGCCGCCCGGCGGCAGATCGCCACGCTGAACGCCGCGTACGGGGGGAGGAAGGGCGGGGCGGACACGCGCGTCAGGTTCCGCCTGGCCGGCTACGACCGGACGGACAAGCCCTCGTGGTTCCACCATCCGCGCAGGTACGAGGGCGCGATGAAGCGGCGCCTGCGCAAAGGCGGGCGCGGCACGCTCAACGTCTTCACCGCCGCCGTGGGCACCGAGGTGCTCGGCTTCGCCACGTTCCCCCACCAGTACAAGAAGGACCCGCGCATGGACGGGGTCACCATCGACTACCGCAGCCTGCCGCAGGGGCCGTACAAGCCGTTCAACCGCGGCTACACCGCCGTCCACGAGATCGGGCACTGGCTCGGGCTGCTGCACACCTTCGAGGGCGGGTGCCTGCCGCCCGGCGACGGGGTGGCCGACACGCCGTACGAGGCGGAACCGGCGGAAGGATGTCCTGACTACCGCGACACATGCCCGCAGCGGGGCGACGATCCGGTGCACAACTTCATGGACTACGCCCACGACACCTGCATGCGGGAGTTCACCGCAGGCCAGGGCCGTAGGATCCGTGCCGCCTGGGCGGCGTACAGGTCCCGCTGACGACGGACGCGCCCCCGCGGACCCACCCCGGACCCACTGTGGATCTCGGCACAAGTGGGGCCGCGGCGGCGCGATCTGTCGGTGGGGCTCGGTAGCCTTCGATGACCGTGAGCACCTTCGCCGCATCGAGCATGCCTCCCGCCTTCCCCGAGCGGGCCGCCTGGGGGACGGCGTCGTCCCTGCGCGCCTGGCAGCAGCACGCGCTGGAGGCTTACTTCGGGCAGGACGGCACCGAGCCCGGCCCGCGCGACTTCCTCACCGTCGCGACGCCCGGCGCCGGGAAGACGACGTTCGCGCTCCGCCTCGCCCGCGAGCTGATGGAGCGCCGCGTCATCTCCGCGATCACGATCGTGTGCCCGACCGAGCATCTCAAGCGGCAGTGGGCCGAGTCCGCCGCGCGCGTCGGCATCAAGATCAACCCCGAGTACCAGAACGGCGACGGCCCCGTCGGCAAGGACTTCCACGGCATCGCCGTCACCTACGCCACCGTCGCCGCGCGTCCCGCGCTGCACCGCAACCGCACCGAGTCCCGCAAGTCGCTGGTGATCTTCGACGAGGTGCACCACGCGGGCGACGGGCTGTCCTGGGGCGACGCCGTCCGGGAGGCGTTCGAGCCCGCGACGCGCCGCCTGGCGCTGTCCGGCACGCCGTTCCGCACCGACATCAACCCGATCCCGTTCGTCCAGTACGACGAGGGCCCGGACGGCGTGCGCCGCAGCCGCGCCGACTACACCTACGGCTACGGCCCGGCCCTCGCCGACGGCGTCGTCCGCCCGGTGATCTTCCTGGCGTACGCGGGGGAGATGCGCTGGCGCACCCGGGCCGGCGACGAGATCACCGCGACCCTCGGCGAGCCCCTCACCCAGGACCAGACCGCCCAGGCGTGGCGCGCCGCCCTCGACCCGAAGGGCGACTGGATCATGCAGGTGCTCGGCGCGGCCGACCGCCGCCTCACCGAGCTGCGCCGCGTCATCCCGGACGCCGGCGGCCTGGTGATCGCCACCGACCACGAGACCGCCCGTGCTTACGCCAAGATGCTGCGCGCCGTCACCGGCCAGGGCGCCACGGTCGTGCTGTCGGACGACCCGTCCGCGTCCAAGAAGATCAAGCAGTTCACCGACACCGACGACCGCTGGATGGTCGCGGTCCGGATGGTGTCCGAGGGCGTCGACATCCCGCGGCTGTGCGTCGGCGTGTATGCCACGTCCACCAGCACTCCGCTGTTCTTCGCGCAGGCCATCGGCCGTTTCGTGCGCGCCCGGAAGCGCGGCGAGACGGCGTCGGTGTTCCTGCCCTCGGTCCCCACGCTGATGGGCCACGCGGCCGACATGGAGGAGGAGCGCGACCACGTCCTCGACCGTCCCGTCCGCGAGGACGGCCTGGACGACGAGCTGCTCGCCGACGCCAACCGGCAGAAGGACACGCCGGACGCGGTCGGCGAGGAGCTGCCCTTCGAGACCGTCGAGGCGTCCGCGACGTTCGACCGCGTCCTCTACGACGGCGGCGAGTTCGGCATGCACGCCCAGCCCGGCTCCGCCGAGGAGGAGGAGTACCTCGGCATCCCCGGCCTGCTCGAACCCGACCAGGTGTCGGCGCTGCTGCGCAAGCGCCAGGCCGACCAGCTCGCCGGCGAGCGCAGGAAGAAGACCGGCGACCCGCGCGCCGACCGCACCGCCGCCGAAGACCTCGCGTCCCTCCGCCGCGAGCTGAACGGCCTCGTCGGCGCCTGGAACCACCGCACCGGCCAGCCCCACGGCGTCATCCACAGCGAGCTGCGCCGCTCCTGCGGCGGCCCTCCCATCGCCCAGGCCAGCGCCGACGACATCCGCAAGCGCATCGACAAGATCCGCGACTGGGCCGCCAAACGCCGCCACTGACCGGGGCCGGAGAAAACCGGTGGCGCGGGGCAGGGCCCGCTCCCTACCGTCGGACGCTGTCAGGATCGCCTGCCGAAGGAGTCCGCCATGTACCGCGACCACGACGCCGAGGCGTCCTTTTGAGCCGTCCAGCAAGCGCCGCCGGGGGTTCCCTCTAGCGAGACCAAGGTCAAGCGCGGCGCCCGCAAGGTCGGCGTCGACACCGAGCTGATCGAGAAGCTGGGCGGCGGCGACCCGTGCCCCTGCGGGTCCGGGCGGCGCTTTCCGCCGCTGCTGCCGCCCCAGCGGCCGCTACGACGACACGCTGGGCCACTACTACGTCCGCGACTGACCGGTAGTGGACTCTGGGTGATCGTTCCGAGGAACCCATCGGCCGCGTCAGCGGGGGCCCGGTAGTAAGGGTTCATGGGCTCGCGTCGTCGGATACGGCCGGTACCGGTTGCGGTCTCATTGGGCGGCGGATGCCTGGCGGTCGCCGCCGGAGTCGCCACGAACCGCGTCCAGGGGGACTGGTGGATCCAGCTTATGTGGTTCGCCGGCGCCGTCATCGCGGTCCTGGTGGGCGGACGGCTGTCCCTGCTCTCCGGTGACCCGCAATCGCCCCCCGATGAGGAGGCGGCCGGTGGCCGGACGGACGAAGCCGCCGGCGGCGTGAACATAGGCGCGGGCGGTGACTTCAGCGGGGCGAATTTCTATCTCGGCACATCCGGGCCGCCGGGCGCGGGGACGAACGATGACGAGCACTGCGCTCCCGTCGACCCCCTGGGCCGGGCGGTCCTGGTCCCACCGGTGGGGCGGTTGCCCGAATGGATACGTGGCCGGGACCCCTTGCTGCGGCGGCTTGAAGAACTGATCGCTCGCCCGGACGGCCGCGTCCACCTCCTGTCGGGGCTCGGCGGCACGGGAAAGTCGACCGTGGCCCTCTGGGTGGCGAAGCTGGCGGCCGAGCAGGGGAGAACGGTGTGGTGGGCACCGGCGGTCGACGCGTCTTCGTTGACCTCGACACTGCTGGACCTGGCCGAAAGTTTGGGGGCCGCCCCGCACCAGGTACGAGGGGCCCTTGCGGGCAAGCGCGATCCGTCCGATGTGCTTTGGCCCGAGCTGGAAAAGCGGCCGGGTTGGGTACTGCTGATCGACAATGCCGATGATCTGGCGGCGTTAGCCTCCGGCCAGAGGACGGTGCGCGACGGGAACGGATGGCTGCGCCCGACGAGGGCCGGACTCGTCCTGGTGACGAGCCGGAACTCCGATACCCGTCGGTGGGGCCCGCACGTGGAGAACCATCCCGTGGCCGAGTTGCCCGCCGATGCGGGCGCCCAGGTATTGCTGGACATGGCACCTGACGCCGGTACGGATAACCAGGCACGGGTCCTGTCGGCCCGCCTGGGCGGGCTCCCCCTGGCTCTGTATCACGCGGGTTCGCATCTGGCATCGCCGTTCGCCAGGGAACGGACATTCGACGGCTACCGGCAAGCCCTGGAGACGCGCTTCTCAGTCCTGATGGGGCAAGGCGGCGCCGATCGGGACATTGTGACGAGTACCTGGGAGCTGTCCCTGAACCGGCTGGCGCAGGAAGGGACCCCGCAGGCGCGACGGTTGCTGCTGGTGCTGGCACAGTTCGCGGAGGGGGTTCCCATCCCCCTGGACCTGCTGGATCACGACGTCCTCGGGTCCGTGTGCCTCGACCAGGGCGCCGACGGGGTCGGTCCGGGATTGGCGGCGCTTCGCTCGGTCGGCCTGATCGAGATCCGTCCCGCGGACCGGGAGGGGGACGTCGTGACCATGCATCCCTTGGTCCGCGACGTCAGCCTGCGAAGCACGACGCCCGCGGATGAGCCACGAACCCTGCTGGGCACGGCGGTAGATCTGGTGGGCCGAGTGGCCGACGCCGAATGGGTCGGCGAGCCCCTCGACCCCCGCGCGTGGCCGGACTGGCGGCTTCTGGCTCCCCACGCCCTCCACCTCGGCCTACGGGTGTTCACCACGGCCGATCCGCCCACAGCCTGGGTCGAACAGCTCGGTCGTGTCGCCAACCTCGGTGCCCGGTATCTGCGCGTACGCGGCTTCTACGCTCGCGCGGAAGCCGCGTACGGGACGATCCTCGCGACTCAGCGCGGTGTGCTCGGCGAAGCGCACCCGCAAACCCTGGAGACCCGGCGGCGGCTCGCGGGCGTGCTGCACGATCGCGGACACTATGAGGCGGCAGAACGTGAATACCGGACTCTTTTCGATGTCGGTCGTCGCGCGCTGGGGGAGGACCACCCCGAAGTCCTCGCGAGCCGCCATGGAATTGCTCATATCCTGCGCCACCGCGAGCGGCTGGTGGAAGCGGAGAACGAATACCGGCCCGTCATCGCGGCTCGTCGCAGAATACTCGGCGAGGAAGATCGGCGAACACTGACCAGCCGGCAGGAATTCGCCACGGTACTGCGCGATCAAGGGCGCCACGAGGAGGCGGAAGCCGAGTATCGGGCTGTGCTCCGCACGCAGCGGCAGATCATGAGCGAGGAAGATCCAGAGCTCCTGAACACTCAATACCATTTGGCGTCACTGCTGCACGACAGCGGCCAGTTCGATGCGGCGGAAGCCGAGTACCAGTCCGTTTACCGTGTCGAGCTCAGGATTCTGGGTGCGGATCATCCGAACACTCTGGAGACCCGCTTTCAACTTGCCCACCTCTTACGGCACCGTGGCGAGCACCAGCAGGCGGAGAACGAGCACCGTGCGGTGCTCGCCGCCCGCCGCCAGGTCCTGGGAGAAGATCACCCTGATACCAGAGCTCGTGAGAATCTTGACTGCCTGGCAGAGGAATGACACGGTCTGGGCAAGCTGCTATCGGAGGGGATCGATGAGCGAACCAGTACACCGCTGGCGGCGGAGCAGCAAATGCAACGACAGCGGCCACTGTGTGGAAGTCGCATCGCTGTCGGACGGTGGCGTGGCCATACGGGATTCCGTTCGGCCCGAAGGGCCGAAGATAATGGTTTCGAGTGCCGATTGGGCGGCGTTCACGGCCGTTCTGCGAGCGGTTCGCCTTAATGGCGAAGGGTGAGGCTGAGGGCCCTCATGATGTGGGCGACCGTCTCATCCGGCGTGCAGGTGATGGGAGCGGTGAGGACGTCCTCGTCCGGGCCCGGGAGTTCCAGGTCGGCGAACTGGGTGTCGAGGAGGTCGGCGCTGAAGTAGTGGCCTTCGCGGGCCCTCATACGGGCGGCGATGAGGTCGCGGTCGCCGTCCAGCAGGACCATCCGGACGCCCGGCCGCCCTCCCGCCACCATGGCGCGGTAGCGGCGTTTGAGGGCGGAGCAGGTGACCACGCCGGGAGGTCCCGTGGCGAGACGGTCGTCGATCCAGGCGGCGATGGCGCGCAGCCATGGGAGCCGGTCGTCGTCGTTGAGCGGGGTGCCCGAGCGCATCTTCTCGATGTTCGCCTCGGAGTGGAAGGAGTCGGCCTCGGCGTAGTCCCAGCCGAGCCGTTCGGCGAGGAGGCTCCCGATGGTGGTCTTGCCGCTGCCGGACACCCCCGCGATGACGATGACCGTGGGGTCGGGCGGATCGGTCGGCTCGGT
>NZ_VCKW01000313.1 GCF_005889715.1 Actinomadura soli | reverse complement strand
GGGGACGGGGGCGGCGAGGGGCGCCTCGCGCAGCTGGGCGGCCATGTTCTCCTGCCGGACGCGTTTCGGCAGCGGCGGCCGTTCGGCGGCGCCTCCCCCGGCAGGACGGCGCCGGACCTCGCGCGGCGAGCGCGGGATGCCGGGCGTCCGCTCCCGTCCGGGCCCCGGCTCGGGCTCCGGCTGGGGCACCGGCTCGGGCTCGGCCACCGCCGCGGCGGACGGCGGTTCGCCCCACGCCGACGGCGACGGCGTCCGCCGGGACGGCGCCGGTCCCTGCATGGGCTCCTCGAACACCGGAAGGGGCCCGGTCTTGGAACCGGGTTCGGAGGGCACGGAAGGCGGCGCGGGCGCGCCGAGCGGGTCAAGGGGGTCGAGCGGATCGCCGGTGTCCGGCGGGGCCGGGTGCCGCCCCGGCGGGAGCTGCAGGACGGACCCGCCCTGGTCGAACGCGGGCTGCCCGCCGAGGACCGTCCCGGCGGGGACGAGCGCGTCGTCCGCGCGGCCGGTGGTGAGCGCCGCCGCGCGGCCCGGCCCGGTGCCCGCCCCGGTGTCCCCGGCATCCCGGACGACGAGGTCCTCGGGCAGCAGGACGATCGCGGTCATCCCGCCGTACGGGGACGTCCGCAGCGTGACCCTGATGCGGTGCCGCCGCGCGAGCCGCCCGACGACGAACAGGCCGAGCTGCGCGCTGTCGGACAGGTCGAACTCGGCGGCGGTGGCGAGCCGCTCGTTGGCGGCGGCGAGCCCGGCCGCGTCCATGCTGAGGCCGCGGTCCTCGACCTCCAGCGTGAAGCCGTGCGCGACGGGCTGCCCCTGCACCTGGACGGTGGTGTGCGGCGGCGAGAACACGGTGGCGTTCTCGATCAGCTCGGCGAGCAGGTGGATGACGTCGGCGACGGCCGGGCCGACGATCGCGGCGCGGCTCATCGGCGCGACGTTGACCCGGGTGTAGTCCTCGACCTCGGACGCGGCGGCGCGGGCCACGTCCACGATCGCGACGGGGCTGCGCCAGCCGCGGCCCGGCACCTGCCCGGACAGGATGATCAGGCCCTCGGCGTGCCGGCGCATGCGGGTGGCGAGATGGTCGACGCGGAACAGGTCCTCCAGGTCGTCGGGCGTCTCGATGCGGCGCTCCATCGCGTCCAGCAGCTTGAGCTGCCGGTGCAGCAGCGTCTGGCTGCGGCGGGCGAGGTTGACGAACACGTCGCTGACGTTGCGGCGGAGCGTGGCCTCCTCGACGGCGCTCTGGATCGCCGTCCGCCTGGCCGCGTTGAACGCCTCGCCGACCTGGTCGATCTCGCGGGTGCCGAACCCGAGCGGCGGGGCCTCGGCGGCGACGTCGACCTCGTCGCCGCGCCGCAGCCGCCGGACCACCCCGGGCAGCCGGACGTCGGCCAGGTCGAGCGCCTCGCGGCGCAGCAGGGCCAGCTCGCGGATGATGGACCGGGCGACCCACACCGCGAGCACCAGGGACGCCGCGACGGCGACGAGCCCGAGCACGCCCGCGAGGACGACGCGGGTGATGATGCCGCCGGAGATCGGCTCGGCGCGCCTCTCCGTACCCGCCGACACCGCCAGCTCGAGGCCCCGCAGCCGGGTCAGGTTCGAGTCGGCGGTGGTCTTCCACACCACGCCGGTGCCGCCCGCGGCGTTGATCAGCCGCGGGGACGTGACGAAGCGGTCCTCCAGCACGCGGAGCCTGCCGTACTCGGGCATCGACACGACGCGCTTGTAGTAAGCCTGGTCGGCGGCCCGCAGCTCGGCCGCCGCGAACCCGTAGAGGGCGCGCTGCGTCCCGACGAGCTTGATGAACTGGGCGTGCTCCGCGGGCGTGACCCGCCCGGCGGCGAGCGCGCCGGCGAGGAGCGCGTCCTCCTGCGCGAGGACCTCGCGGGCGCGGGCCAGCGCCGTCTCGTTGCGGGCGTCCCTGGCCAGCTCGGAGTTGTCGAGGGTGACGAGCGAGCCCTGGAGCGAGCCGACGTCGCCGAGGAGGGTCGTGTAGCCGGCGAAGGCGCGCGTCCGGTCGGTCTTGCCGGCGTCGATGGCGCGGCGGCGGGCGTCCAGCCCGTCCAGCTCGCGGAGGATCTTGTCGGCGAGGCGGCGGGTGTCGGCGGACGCGGCGTCGCGGGCGGCCGTGTCGGTCACGAGCCGGCGGAACAGGCCGGCCTGCCGGTCGGTGACCAGCCGGCCCGACTCCATCGACGCCCGGTCGGCGCCCGTCCGGCCGCCGAGGAACACCATCGACAGCCGCCGCTCGGCCTGCAGCGCGCCGCCGAGCGCGCCCGACGGGTAGCCGTAGTGGTCCTGGACGGTCTCGACGTGCCGGAGGTTGAGGCCCTCGCCGAGCGCGATGCTCGCGGCGAACGCCCACAGCCCGCCGAGCGAGACCACCGACACGGTCACCATGAGGACGACCTTGAAGCGGATGGAGCGGAACCGCGCGGCCTTGAGGGTACGCCGACGGCCGGCGGCTGAGTCCACGGTGCGGCCTCGATTTGGCACTTCGGCTGACCTTCACTCGGACGGACGACAGTGACGGAGAACGGACGGAGGATGGTGACGGAGGGCTTGCGGGGGGCGACGGAGAGCGGGCGCGGGACGCAGGAGAGCCTAGAACCGCGCGCCGCCGTGTGTCGACAGTTTCCAGATCATCACGTTTTGTGCGCACCAACCGCCCGAAATGCCCCTACGATGCCTCAGCGTGATGGCTCGTATTCCGCACGCGACCAAAACCCGGCTCGCCGCGCCCGCCCTCGTCCTGTCCGCGGCCGTGGCGCTCACCGGCGCGTGCGGCGGTGACTCCGGCGGCTCCGCCGCGCCGCCCGACATCCCGATGGCGCAGCAGCTCGGCACCCCGGAGGGCCGGCTCGACATGGTCGTCTGGACGGGCTACGCGGAGAACGGCTCGAACGACAGGAAGGTCGACTGGGTCACCCCGTTCACGAAGGCGACGGGCTGCAAGGTCACCACGAAGGTGGCCGACACGTCGGACGCGATGGTCGCGCTCATGGAGACCGGACGCTACGACGGCGTGTCCGCGTCCGGCGACGCGAGCCTGCGGCTCGTCCACGGCGGGCTGGTGGCGCCGGTCAACACCGGCCTGATCGGCAACTACGCCGATATCGCCGGATACCTGAAGAACCAGCCGTACAACTCCGTGAACGGCCAGATGTACGGCGTCCCGCACGGGTACGGGGCGAACGTCCTGATGTACCGCACGGACAAGTTCCAGCAGCGTCCGACGTCCTGGAGCGTCATCTGGGACGCGGACTCCCCGGCCGCCGGGCACGTCGTCGCCTACGACTCGCCCATCTACATCGCCGACGCCGCGCTCTACCTCAAGACGCACCGCCCCGACCTGGAGATCACCGACGTCTACGCGCTGGACGAGGAGCAGTTCGCCGCCTCGGTCGACCTGCTCAAGCGGCAGCGGCCGAACGTCAACCAGTACTTCGTGTCCTACCTGGACGAGCTGCACTCGTTCACGAGCGGGTCCAACTACGCGGGCGTCGGCTGGCAGGTCACCGCGAACCTGGCGCTGGCGGAGAAGGCGCCGGTGGCGACGACGATCCCGGTCGAGGGCGCGACCGGCTGGTCCGACACCTGGATGATCTCCTCGAAGGCGCAGCATCCGACCTGCATGTACAAGTGGATGAACTGGATCACGGCGCCGAAGGTGCAGGCCCAGGTGGCGCAGTGGTTCGGCGAGGCGCCCGCCAATCCGAAGGCGTGCCGGTACACCGCGAGGGGCTTCTGCTCGACCTTCCGCGTCGGCGACCAGGCGTTCTACAAGCGCCTGGCGTTCTGGCGGACGCCGACGAAGGACTGCGGCGACGACCGCGGCGACGCCTGCGTCGACTACTCCCGCTGGATCGAGGCATGGACCCAGATCAAGGGCTGAGCCGGGCGGGAACAAGGCGGCCCGGCCGGGGGTTCTCGGCGGCATGAGCGACTACGGCAGGCCACTGGAATTCGGCTACTTCCTCGTCTTCCCGGACGTGGCGAGCCTGCCGCTGCGCCCGCCGGCGGTGCTGGCGAAGGCCGCCGCGAGCCTGGACGTGCTGAGCGGCGGCCGCGCCGAACTGGGCCTCGGCGCGGGCGGCTTCTGGGACGCGATCGAGGCGTTCGGCGGCCCCCGCCGCACCCCCAAGGAGGCCGCCGACGCGCTGGAGGAGGCCGTCACCGTCATCCGCAAGGTGTGGAGCGGCGAACGCAACCTGCGCTTCGACGGCGACCACTACCGCTTGAAGGGCGCCAAGGCCGGACCCGTCCCGGCGCACCGGATGGAGCTGTGGCTCGGCGTCGGCGGCCCGCGCGGCCTGGCGCTGACGGGACGCGCCGCCGACGGCTGGCTCCCGTCCTCCCCGTGGGCGACCCCGGAGCGGCTGCCCGCGATGCACGCGCGCATCGACGAGGCGGCCTCGTCCGCCGGACGCGACCCGGCGGACGTCCGCAGGCTCTACAACATCAGCGGGACGATCACCGACGGCGCGTCCGAGGGCTTCCTGCGCGGCCCCGCGTCCCAGTGGACGGACGAGCTCACCGACCTCGCCGTAGGCTCCGGAATGGACGCCTTCATCCTCTGGGCGGAGGGCGACCAGGAGGCCCAGATCAGGCGCTTCGCGGAGGACGTCGTCCCGACCGTCCGCACCCAGGTCGCCCAGGAACGCGGCCTCTAAAACCTCAGCGAGGGAGTGCGGCGCGGACGGGGCCTGGATCAGGGCCAGCGGTAGGTGCTGTTTTCGGCGGGGACGTGGTGCGGCAGGTAGCACTTGGTCGTGACGTGCTCGTCCTTGCAGTCGAGGCACAGGAACGTGCGGTGGCCGCGCAGCCCTCGGCCGCGTGCGTCGCACGGCGGGCAGATGCACGGCGACCAGCCGACGATGACGCGTCCCGGTTCGAGCCGGTGCCCCGCCGGGCACAGGAATGGCACATGGTCGCGGACGCCCGCCTGTTTCGCCTGCACGGGACGAGACTCTACTCGAACGTGTGATCGATCAGGAAGCGGCCTAACCGCGCGACCTGCTTGGCCGCCTCCATCTCGCGCGCGAACGTGTCGAGGGTGCCCGGGGTGTTGACGATGTCGAGGTCGGCGGTCAGCTGCGCGTGGAACACCTTCACCGCGACCTTCGTGCCGTCCCCGGCGTGGCCGAGGTACACGACGCCCTGGCCGCCCTGGCCGAGCCGGTAGGCGCCGAGCTGTCGTGGATCGTCGGGTGCTAGGGGCGGCACGCCTCGCAGTGTAGGGCCGCGCTCATCGGTCGCGGTGCGCGATGAGGCGGGCGAGCGTCCGGAGTTCGACGGCGGTGACGGGGTCGGGGGCGGCGGCGTCCAGCTCGCGGAGCGCGTCGGCGAGGACGGCGTCGGCGCGGGCGATCGTCCAGGCGCGGCCGCCCGCGGCGTCGATGAGCACGGCGGCCCGGGCAGCGTCGTCGCCGGTGAGGGGCTCGTCGCGCAGGTAGAGCGCGGCCAGCTCGTCGCCTGCGGGGGTGGCGGAGGTGAGCGCGGCCACGACGGGCAGCGACTTCTTGCGGGTGCGGAGGTCGGAGTGGACGGGCTTGCCGGTGACGGCCGGGTCGCCCCAGATGCCGAGCACGTCGTCCGCCAGTTGGAAGGCCAGGCCGAGCCGCTCGCCGAAGGCGCGGAAGCGGGCGGTCTGCTGGGCGGTGCCGCCGCCGTGGTCGGAACCGAGCGCGCACGAGGCGCCGAGCAGCGCGCTTGTCTTGCGGTTCGCCATGGCAACGCATTCGTCGAGGGTCACGTCGCCGCGCTCCTCGAACGCGAGGTCGGTGCTCTGGCCCTCGACCAGCTCGATGACGGCCCGTCCGAGGGTCCGGACGGCGCGCGGGACGATCAGTGCCGCCTCGCCCGGGAAGCGCTCGCCCGTGACGTCCACGCTCGCGAGGGCCTCGAACGCGGCGGCGAGCAGCGCGTCCCCGGCGAGGACCGCGGGGCCGGTCCCGAAGACGCTCCAGGCGGTCGGACGGTGCCTGCGGGTGAGGTCGCCGTCCATCACGTCGTCGTGCAGGAGCGAGAAGTTGTGCGCCAGCTCGACCGCGACGGCCGCGGGCACCGCGGCGGCGGCCGTCCCGCCGACCGCCTGCGCCGCCAGCAGCACCAGCGCGGGACGGATCGCCTTGCCGGACGCGCCCGCCGCGGCGCCGAGCGGGCGTCCCCGGTCGTCCCGCCAGCCGAAGTGGTAGGCGGCGATGCCGTGCATCGCCTCCGGCAAAGTTTTGACCGCGTCCCGCAGGGCCGGGTCGAGGAGGCGGCGGCTCCAGGCGAGCACCTCCGCGGCCGACCGGGCGGCGCCCCCGCCCTCCGCGGAGTCGCCGCCCGGCGCCTGGTCGCCTGTCGTGGGGCCGCCCGTCTCGGGACCGTCCACCGGTGGACGGTGGTCGCAGCGGAGGACCGCCGGGTCGTCTCCCCAGACGGGCATGTCGTCCCTCTCCTTCTGGTCTTCGTGGCGGGTGTGTCGCGGCGGGTCCGCTAGCGGGCTATCTCCACGTTCTCCAGGACGCCCAGCGCGTCGGGGACCAGCACGGCCGCCGAGTAGTAGGCGCTGACCAGGTACGACATGATCGCCTTGTCGTCGATTCCGGTGAACCGGACGGACAGGCCCGGACGGACCTCGTTCGGGATCCCGGTGCGCTGCAGGCCGATGACGCCCTGGTCGTCCTCGCCGGTGCGCAGCGCGAGCACCGAACTCGTCCCGGACCGGCTGATCGGGATCTTGTCGCAGGGGTAGATCGGGACGCCGCGCCACGCGTGCGCGCGGTGCCCGTCCACCTCGACGGTCGCCGGGTACAGGCCGACGCGGGTGCATTCGCGGCCGAACGCGGCGATGGTCTTCGGATGGGCGAGGAAGAACCGCGTCTTGCGGCGCCGGGCCAGCAGCTCGTCCATGTCCGCGGGCGTCGGCGGCCCGCCGCGGGTCTGGATGCGCTGCCGCAGGTCGGCGTTGTGCAGCAGGCCGAAGTCGCGGTTGTTGATCAGCTCGTGCTCCTGCCGTTCCCTGACCTCCTCGATGGTGAGCCTGAGCTGCTGCTCGACCTGGTCCATCGGGCCGTTGTAGATGTCGGCGACGCGGGTGTGGACGCGCAGCAGCGTCTGCGTGACGCTCATCTCGTACTCGCGCGGCGACGCCTCGTAGTCGACGAACGTGCCGGGCAGCGCGGGCTCCCCCGCGTGCCCGGACGCCAGGTCGATCGCGGCCTCGCCGTGCCTGGTCTGCGGCGGGACGGGAGCGCGCCGGTACTCCTCCAGGTGGGTGCGCAGCGAGTCGAACCGCTCGGTCAGCTCTTCTATCGCCTCCGGGGAGAGCGCGAGGACGATCGTGGGCGTGAGCGCGCGGTAGGTGTGCGTCCAGGCGTCACCGGCCCCGAGGAGGGCGCGGTCGCCGAAGAACCGGCCGCCGTCGAGGATGTCGACCCTGGTCTCGGCGTCGTACTCCCCCCGCGCGGTCACCTGGACCTTGCCGTGCGCGATGAGGTGGACGGTGTCCTCGGGACGGCCCGCCTCCGCGATCGTCTCGCCGGGCGCGTACTCGTGCTGGACGAACCGTCCGGCGAGCCCGTCCAGCAGGGCGGTGTCGGCGAAGCCGCGCAGCGGGGGCAGCTCGGTCAGCTCCGGCGGGATCACCCTGATCGCGGCGCCGTCGTTGACGAACGTGACCAGCCCGTCGCCGAGCTGGTAGGTGAGCCTGCGGTTCACCCGGTAGGTGCCGGCATCCGCCCGCACCCACGGAAGCTGCCGCAGCAGCCACCGCGGGGTGATGCCCTGCATCTGCGGGACGGACTTGGTCGTCGTCGCAAGGTTTCGGGCGGCCCTCGTGCTGAGGGCCAATCGCCGCTCGTCGGCGGCCGCCTCCGGCGCGGATCCTGCTGTCGCGGGGGGCGTCTCGGTCACGACGCGGCACCGCCGTGCGCGATCTCGACGGACTCCAGCATGCCGAGCGCGTCGGGCACCAGGACGGCGGCCGAGTAGTAGGCGCTGACCAGGTAGGAGATGAGGGCCTTCTCGTCGATGCCCATGTACCTGACGGAGAGGCCCGGCTGGTACTCGTCCGGCAGCCCGACCTGGTGCAGGCCGATGACGCCCTGCTTCTCCTCGCCGGTGCGCATCAGCAGGATCGAGCTCGTCCGCGTTTGGCTGACCGGGATCTTGTTGCACGGGAAGATCGGCACGCCGCGCCACGCTGGCACCTTGTTGCCGCCGACGTCGACGTGGCTGGGGTAGACGCCGCGCGCGCTGCACTCGCGCCCGAACGCGGCGATCGCCTTCGGGTGGGCGAGGAAGAACGCGGGGTCCTTCCAGACGCTGTCTCTTTTAACCATCTGACGCTGAAGAGGAATTACACGGTGTAAGTGTCGGTGGTCACGG
>NZ_VCKW01000312.1 GCF_005889715.1 Actinomadura soli | reverse complement strand
GGGTTAGGCGGAGGTGGCGTCCGACGTCCCGGCGCTCGTTCTCGGGCTGGTCGTGAGCCGGCCACGCGATGTCGGCGGGGCCGGTTTCGGCCGGGACGATCTGGTCGGGGTCGTGCTGGCGGGCGTAGTCGTCCATCAGCGCACCCGCCAGATGATCTGCTGGACGGGGAATGGTGGGTTCGTGGGGCGGTGGATGTCAATGGTCGGGGGAAGAATCTGCTGTCTTGACATGTCGAGAACCCCATGTCTCGAATCGCGACTTCGGATGCCACATGTCCGGCTGCCTGGGACGGCCCGGCACCGGCTGTACCAGGGGGCCCGAGTCGCATTCACCTACTAGCCCGAACCGCATGATCGCGGTTAGACTGGGTGAGTCCGCAGAGAACGTTTGAGCAGGTCAGCCTGGATCTTTCCGCGACTTCGCGAGAAAGTCCGACGCGACCGGCCGGTGCGATCTCACGCGGTCTCGAGGAGTCGCTCTCCGCTTTCCCTCGATCGTCTTGGCTCGCAACCGGTGATCGGTGGGAGGCGGCGGGCGACTCTATTTTCTTTTCTGGTATTTCCGGAATGTTCGGCGTTCGTGGCGTCCTCCCCGTCCCGGCGCGTGTCCGGTGTCTCGTCGCGTCGGCGTCCGTCCCCGTGTCCGCCGGCGGGCAGTTCCCGGACGGGGCGCCCATGGCCCGTCCGATCCCTCACCCTGCGTCAAGGTCTTTCCCAGTTTCTTGGGTAGCAACACGTCGGGTGGCAGGTCGGCGTCTGCTACTTTGCTACCTAGCACATTACAACATAGTCTACGGGCATGCAGCAGTCTGGCAGCTTCATCGCCGAGTTTCGAGCGATATGACGGGTCTGGCCCTCGGGGGTGGGTTCTCGCGGGCTCGCCAGGTAGCGCGCTGGCGTGACTTATCGCGCCATGTGGCGGCCTGCCAGGTTGCATGCGGGCTGGTGGCATCTACTACATAGAGTGAGCGATTGAGATGACCAGTGACCAGGGGCCGATCGTCCAGAGCGCGTTGCTGCGCGCCGAGCTCGTCCGCCTGCGCAAAGAGAAGAAACTGACGCAGGACCAGGTGGCCCGGCAGCTCGAATGGTCTCCGTCGAAGCTCATCAGGGTCGAGGGGGGAAAGAACGCCATCACCCGGACGGACCTGCAGGCCTTGCTCAGGGTGTACGACGTGAACTCGGAGGGACGCCAGGAGCGCCTCCAGTCGCTGGCCCGCGGCGCGCGAGAGCCCGCGTGGTGGAACACCTACCGGGGTGAGTTCGACCCGAACTTCCTGAACTACGTGGGCTACTCGGCGGGTGCGGCGTACATCCGGCAGTTCCACGGGTCCGTCGTCCCGGGGCTGATCCAGACGCCCGAATACGCCGAGGTGCTCGCCACGGGCAAGGTGTCCGAGCAGGGCAGGGCCCTCGGCGCGAAGCTGCGCATCCAGCGGCAGCAGGAGCTCGCCAAGCGGCAGAACCCGCCACGCCAGCACTACATCATCGACGAGGCGGTGATCCGCCGCCATGTCGGCATCAAGATCGATCCGGCGATCATGCCCGCCCAGCTGGTCCGCATCGCCGACGCCGCCGAGCGCGACGATCTGCTGACCGTCCGGATCGTCCCGTTCAAGGCGGGTGCGCACCTCGGGCTCGAAGGACCGTTCAGCCTGCTGGAGTTCGACGGCGACCTGGACGACATCCTCTACCTGGAGGGCCGGTCGGGGGCCAGCCTGATGCTCACCGGCGACGACGACAAGATCCCCGAGTACCGGGACACCTTCGAGCTCCTGCTGGAGCAGTCACTGCCCGCCGAGAAGTCGATCGCGCTGCTCCGGCAGGCCGCCGAAGACCTCATGGCCTGACGGCCCGGCTCCAGCACCCGCGGCCGGACGGTACGACTCGTGGCCGGGACGGTCGGACTCCACCACCGCGGCCTGACGGCCTGACTCCAGCTTCGCAACTCGACTCGACCCCGACCGGAGGTGACGGCCGCATCGGGCACCCACAAGGCGAGTGGCCTTCATAGCACGCAGAGTGATCTTGTGTTCCCTTGTAGGCGGGGTAACTCGGACCGTTTACACTCATGACCGGGAAATTATCCACAAGGTCGTGGTTTGCCGTGCCCTGCTTGGTGCTCGCCGGGCGGGTGTTCTTGTCCGATCGGCTGGCAAGACGGCACCCGCCGGCAATGGATGGAGGGTTGCTGGATGGTGTGCCGATCGATTCGCGGAACGGCGTTGAACTGGCGCAAGGCCAGCCGGAGCCAGTCCGGGAATGAATGTGTGGAGGTGACGGCACTGGGTCCGTCGGTGCTGGTCCGGGACTCACGCGACCACGCGGCGGGCGTCATCGCCCTGGATTCCACCCAGTGGAATGCGCTGCTGAGCGCGATCCAGAGTGGAGATCTGGACGCACGTTGAGTCGCGCGACTCTTTTTCGCGCCTATCGCAGAAATTGTCGAACCTGGCGATGGCCGGAAGTCTTGACTGGCTATTCTTGACAACTCCGCGAACCCGGGTTGGTTCGGCGACCCCGAGCGGACCCTGAATCAGACCTGAACCGTCCCTCAGCACTCTGTCGCGGCGGCGGAACCGCCCGTAACGCGACCGCCAACGGGGGTCGCCGAACGTCCATCGGCGCCCCGGAACGGCACCGCCGCCGCCCGTCTCCGGGTGAGGTTCATGAGCCGGCCGGCCCTCGCCGGGCCGATCACCGTAAGCCGATGGGGTCAGTAGAGGAAGGGAAGTGTCACGCCTTCGGCGCCGGTGAGGTCGTCGCCGCCCGAGCGGCCCATCAGCCAGGCGAGCAGGGAAGCCTCCGGGCCGGTGACGGTCACGACGCCATCGTCCTCGCCTTCCCCCAGGTCGCGGCCCGTGTCGGTGGCGAGCAGCAGCAGGCGCGGCGCGTCGGCACGGCGGGCGAAGGACGCGACGACGCCGTCGAGCGTCCGCGATGTGAACGCCGCGGGCCAGTCACGCGGCATGAAGCCGGCGTCGAGGTCGACATGGTGGACGAGCACTTCGGTGAGCCGCGCGTCGGCAGCGCGGGCGGCCGGGTGGCGTGCGCCCGACGTCCACTGGACGGTCCGCGCCCACCCCTCGCCGGACGGCGCGCTGCCGGGCATCAGCGCGTAGGCGTCGGCGAACCGCCGGGCGCTGTCCCGCACGTCCGCGACGAGTTCGGCGGCGGGCCGTCCTGCCCCGGCGTCGATCTCGGCGGCGCGGGCCTCCATGCTCGGGTACTCGTAGGACTCGACGCCCGTCCGGGCCCAGGTGAGCAGGCGGGTGCCGCCATCGGCGTTCCTGGCGACATGGGTGAGGACGTGGCCGCGCGTCCAGCCGGGAAGCAGCGACGGCGCGCGGACGTCGCCATCATCGAACTCCTCCGCCGTCGCGAGAAGGGCCCGCGTCGCGGCAGTGATCGCGGCAAGCGTCACGACCGGCCTGGCCGGTTCTGGTGGGGCGGGCCGGTCGGGGGTGGTCATGTGAAGTCGGAGGTGTGGGACTCGGCCCATTGCCGGAAGGTCCGGGGCGGCGTGCCCGTGATGTCCTGGACGGTCGACCGGACGAACGACTCGTCCAGGGAGCCGTTCACGTAGAAGTCGAAGAACGCGTCGACGTATTCGGGGGGCATCTGCCCGGTCATCTCCGTCCGGGCCTCGTCGTCGGGCTGGGCGTGCCGCCGCCCATGCCGGTCAGCGACGCGACTCCGCTCGACACGTTCACGATCCGTCCGCGGCCGCTGCGGCGCAGGAGGGGAAGGAGCGCCTGCGTCAGCCGCCACGGGCCGTAGAGGTTGGTCTCGGCCGCCTCCCGGACGACGGACAGGTCGGCGGTCGACGCCCGCTGCCACGTGTCGTAGGTGATCGCGGCGTTGTTGACCAGGACGTCCAGGTGCCCGATCTCGGCGGCGGCCCGTTCGATGTCGGCGGACGAGGTGACGTCCAGGCGCAGCGGCGTCGCACCGGCCTCCGCCGCCGCCCGCTCGGCCGCCTCCGGAGAGCGGGCCCCGAGCAGGACGTCGTGGCCGCATTGCGCGAGCTGCCTGCACACTTCGAGGCCGATGCCCCGGTTCGCGCCGGTGACGAGCGAGACCGTCACACTGTCCCTCCTCCCGTCCCGCGCCCGCTGGGACGTCTGTACACGGCCATCGGACGAAGCACGGCCCCGGCCTCCAGGCGGATCACCGTCATGATCGCACGCCGCCACCCCGTCCCGGCCGACGTGCGCGGGCATCCCCGCCTGCCCTGCGGCAAGGGGGCCTTGGAGGGGGTCAGCGGACGTTGCGGGGTCGGAACTGGATGCTGATCCTCTGGCCGGTCGCCCGGGTGCTCTTCGGGATCGCGTGCTCCCATGTCCGCTGGCAGCTCCCGCCCATCACGATGAGATCGCCGTGTCCGAGTTCGTGGCGGATCGTCCGGCCGCCGCCGCGCGGGCGCAGCAGCAGGGCGCGCGGTGTCCCGACCGACAGGATCGCGACCATCGTGTCCTCCGTGGCACCGCGCCCGATCCTGTCGCCGTGCCAGGCCACGCTGTCGCGCCCGTCCCGGTACAGGCACAGCCCGGCGGTGCGGAACGGCTCCCCGAGCTCCTCCGCGTAGTGGCCGTCGAGCGCGGCCTTCGCTTCGTCCAGGACGGGATCGGGCAGCACGTCGCCCTCGTCGTAGAAGGCCAGCAGTCGCGGGACGTCCACGACACGGTCGTACATGCGCCGGCTCTCCGCACGCCACGGGACGGACGTGTGCAGGCGCTCGAACAGCGCGTCCGCCCCCGGGATCCAGCCGGGGAGGACGTCCACCCAGGCGCCGTGCGCGAGCCGCGTCCGCCGCGCCGAACTCAGCGGACGCGGACCGCGCTCGTCCGTGTCGTCCAGCAGCGAGGCTTGGAACATGCCCTCACTGTACCCACCGAGTCAAACATCTGTTCGATCGCGGCGGAGGCTCCCGCCGGTCGGACCGGGAGGTCAGAAGTCCTTCAGCATGTCGCTGAGGAGCGCGACGGTGCGGATGGGAGGGGCCGCGCGGATGGCCAGCGAATCCATGATCTCCTTGTACCGGTCGGCCTCCCGGCCCTCCGGGTAGCGGGCGCCGGTCAGCTGTTCGAGGTACACGACGTCCTCCAGGTCGTGCTCCGCGAACCGGATGACCGTGATCGGGCCGCCCAGCGCGAGATGGCCGCCCGCGGAGAAGGGCAGGAGCTGCACCTTCACGTTGGGCATGCGCTCGGCCACGTTGATCAGGTGCTCGATCTGGGCGCGCATCGTCTCGGTCCCACCGATCGGCCTGCGCAGCGCCGCCTCGTCGATCACCGTCCAGAACCTGACCGGGGCGACGGGCCGGAGCAGGATGTCCTGCCTGGTCATCCGCACCTTGAGCCGCCGGTCGAGCTCGTCGTAGGTCGCTTGGTGGTGCTCCAGGCCGATGACCGCCCGCGCGTAGTCGACCGTCTGCAGCAGCCCCGGGACGTACTGCACCTCGTAGCTGCGGATCGTCGTCGCCGACTGCTCCAGGCCGACGTACTGCTCGAACCAGGCCGGCACCACGTCGCCGTAGCTCTGCCACCAGCCCGGCTTCTTCGCCTCCCGGACGAGTTCGACGAAGCTGTTCCGCTCGTCCTCGTCGTCCAGGCCGTACAGGTCGAGCAGGTCGAGGACGTCCCGCACCTTGAATCCGTGGCGCCCGAGCTCAAGGCGGCACATCTTGGACGCCGACCCGCGGATCGCCGCCCCCGCCTCCGCCCGCCCGATGCCCTTCTCCTCCCGTAACCGCCGCAGTCGCGCGCCTATCTGCATGCGCAAGGCGGTCGGGCCGGCCTGCCGATTGTCAAGCACAAGATCTCCAGCGTCTCGCACGGCACGACAACTCTCGGAGCGTCTCACAGGCAAGATGGACGCGCAGGCAACCTCCGGTCAGAGGTATGTAACCGCCGACCTGGTGTACAAATCACATCATTGTCCGTGAACGACCAGGCAGGATCGTTCCACTTTTCGGGTGCTAGCGCCGCGGAACGAGCAGATCGAGATCGGCTCGCGTCACCCGCGCCCGCTCCGCCACCCGGTCACGGTCCGTGCCCGCCGCGCCGACGATCTCGATCGCCCGGGTCAGCATCGTGGGCCGCTCAAGGGCCTTCGCCGGCCCCGGCTCCTGGCGCCGCCACCCCCGCGAACTCAGCACGCTCATCGCGTTCCGGTACGCGGCCTCCTTCATGACCCGCAACGTGCGCGCCCGATACAGCAGCGCCGCCATGCTGACGCCCCACGCCGCCTTCAGTTCGGCAAGGCGCTCCCAATCGGCGCTCGCCGGCAGTTCGCCGCCGATGTCGTCCTCCGGCATCAGGAACTCCGCCGCGAAACGGTGCGCCTGATCCTCGACGATCTTCTCCCCGGGTTCGGCGTCGGCGTGCATCACCAAATGCCCCAGCTCGTGGGCGGCGTCGAAACGGTTGCGCCAGTAATCGCCCTTGGCCGGATTGAAGAACACCATCGGCCGCGGATGGACGCCCACGCTGAACGCGTCGACCCGCTCCGCCGCGTCCGGCAGGACGAGTACGATCACGCCGTGCCCTTCCAGTAGCCGCACCATATGCGGAACCGGCCCCGGCTCCCCGGCCAGGGCCTTTCTCGCGACCCGCGCCGCCTCCGCCGGCCCGCTTCCGCCGATCTCGTCCGGCGGCACCGCGTACTCCGGGAGATCGACCTCGGGGAAATCGACGAGATCCTCCAGTGCGCCGACCACATCGGTGGCGATCCGCCCGTAGGCGAGCGCCTGGTCGCGCTCGATCTGACTGGTCGACCTCAACGACCTGAAATGCGCCCCGTCCAGCGAAGCGCGGCTCCGGCCGCCCTGAAAGAACTCCACGGGCACCCCGAGCGCGATCGCCAGGCGCCGTACCATCGGCTCCTCGGGCGTCTGCACGCCGGCCTCGTACCGTCCGATGGCCTTCGGTGTCGTCCCCACGGCCTGCGCGACCTGATTCTTACGCAACCCCCTGAGGCGGCGGGCAAGCGTCAGCCGCTCGCAGTCGAACAGCACCCGCGCCACCCTTTGCTAGGCCGATTTCGTCTCCCCGCGGAGCCGCATCGGGACATCGGTCTCCCCGCCGTCCCACAGCGGCATCGTCCGCTCGACGAGCTTACGACGTGGATCGGGGCCAATGGCGTCGTCCAGCTCCCGCACCCAGTGCCAGGCCGTCCCGCCGTCCGCGTTCCACCTGGGCCGCCCCAGGAAAAGCTCCATTTCCAGCGGCTCGTCGGTGGCGCTGTGCGCGAGCACCAAGGTCACGACTCCGGGCGTGTCGCGATGGATCCCGAGCGGCAGCTCAAGCTGCGGATCCTCGACATATCCCTGGCGCGCCACGGCCTGCTTGGTGGGACTGTCCCGATCCCACCGGATCCCGCGGACGTTCCCGAACTCGTGCCGCTTCAGCAGCACCCGGTACGGCCCGTACCGCCATCCGGGCGAGCCGTTCAGATCGTCGCGGACGACCTGCGGCTCGTCCTCGAAGACCCGGTCGATCCACGTCGCCAGCACGTCGAACGCGCTGACCCCGTACGACCGCTCCGTGAACCCCGCCGCCCGGCTCAGGGACCCCAGGACGGCGAGCGTCGCGTCCCGGTGGGCCTCCCGCAGAGCGTGCAGGAAACCGGCCGCCAAGAGCTCGTCCCAAACAACCCTGTCCTCAGCCACCCGCCCACTCTAGGCAGCGGCACCGACATTACGAGCAGCCCTCGAACTGCGGGACCTCTTCGACCAGCGTGATCCCGCTCTTCCCGAACCACTTGCGCAGCAGCTCGCCGGCCGTCCCGTCCTGGTACATGGTCGTCAGGGCCCGGTTCACCGCCTCACACCCGTCGACGTCGCCCTTCCGCAGCCCGACCCCGTACCGCTCGTCGGTGAACGGCGCGTTCACGATCTCCAGGTCCCGTGCCGCGAACCCGGCCAACACCAGATCCCCAGTGGAAACCGCGTCGACGACCCCACCACGCAATTTCGCGACACAGTCGCTGTACGAAGACCCCGGAACCAGACTCGCCGGAATGCTCAGCCCCTTGACCACCCGATCAGTGGAAACCGACCCGCTGGCCTGACACATCCGCCGGCCCGCCAGGTCGCGCACACTCCGGATCCGGGAGTCCCCGCGCCGCACCATGATGTCCTGGTGCGCGACGTAGTAGGGCCCGCCGAACGTGACGAGCTTCGCCCGGTCCGGCGTGATCGAGTACGAGGCGAGCACGAGATCGACGTCGCGCCCGGCCAGCTTCCGCTCCCGGTCATCCGATCTGACCTCCCGGAATTCCACCCGCGAGGCCCCGATCTGCCGGGCGATGTACGTCCCCACGTCGACCTCGAACCCCCGGAAGACACCGCCTTCCCTGAACCCGAGCCCGGGCTGATCGGCCTTGACCCCGACCACGATGAGATCGTCCCCCGAAACGGACGCCTTCGCGGCCGAACATCCCACGAGAACGACACTCAGCAAGACCGCCAGAACAGCACGCACACAGGCATGCCTACTCCCGAAACAAAATCACCAGATGAACACCAAATGACCACCCACCGACCACCAAATGACCCCGCCGCCCGCCCGGTACGGAACTCACTTACGAG
>NZ_VCKW01000311.1 GCF_005889715.1 Actinomadura soli | reverse complement strand
GATAAACGCTTGGGCGATCTTGGTTCGTCCGATCCACGCGGGTGTTGGCAAGTTTCTTCGGCTTCGGTGGGGTGGTGAGTCGTCACCAGATGTAGTCGGGTCGTGTGGTGAGTGTTCGGGGTGGTTCAGGTCATGTCGTGTGATGTGGGGGTAGAGATTTCCCAAACTCGCCGATAGGTCAGTCTCGGCTGACCTGCGCAAGTGCGAGGGGCGCAACTGGCGTGCGCGTGGGGGCTCGCGGCATGTGCTGGGGCGTTCCTGAGGGGTCGGGGTGTCCGTTGCGACAGGCTCCGATGACGTTCGGTAAGCAATTCCTCGGCCGACCCCCCTGACATTCGTGGCGTAAGGGGTTAGCGTTCCTGACATGGCACCCGCCCGGGTCCGTGGTTGCGTCGGACCGCAGTGCTCGTCAGGAGCGCTACAGACGGTCCGGCTAGCCGATGCCAGGCGCAGGCGAAACGGCCCACGTAAGGCGACTTCTCGTCGACCGATCACGGTGCGCCTTAGAGGTAAGTCCTGCCCCGTCGAGGGATCCGACATCCCCCGAGCAGGGAGAAGGGCAGTAGTGGCGACAGCGCCGCGAGCCCCTCAGCAGGCGGATGTGGGGACGAAGACCAGGTCGGCCGGGCGGGTGCGACCCACCGTCCTGTGGTGCCCGTCCGGGGCAGTGAGCATTGTTCCGTCGAGGAAGAAAGGTGTTCGGTTCAGGCATCCCGGGCAGGGCCGGATCACAACCGGGAGAAGGGGGGTCCCGCGTGAACATCACCGTGAGGGGCCGGCACACCGACGTCAACGAGCGATTCCGTCGGCACGTCGACAACAAACTCGCAAAGATCGAGCGGCTCGACCAGAAGGTCATCCGCGTTGATGTGGAGGTGTCCGAGGAACGCAACCCGCGGCTGGCCGACCAGCGCGAACGGGTCGAGCTGACGATCCGTTCCCGCGGCCCGGTGATCCGGGCCGAGGCCGCCGCCGACGACCGTTACGGCGCCCTCGACCTGGCGCTGGACAAGCTGGAGTCACGGCTCCGCCGCGACTCCGAACGACGCAAGGGCCACGGCGGCAAGGGCCACGGCGGCAAGGGCCGGGCCAAGCTCGCCACGATGGAGACCCTCCCCGAAGCACTCCCCGAACCGCCGCCGGCCGCTCCACGCCCCGCGGCGGACGAGCCGGAGGCGGAGCCGGTGAAGGTCTCACCGGACGAGAACCTCGTCCCGATCCCCATGGACGGCGACGGCCCCCTCGTCGTCCGCGAGAAGTTCCACAAGGCCGAGCCCATGGGCATCGAGCAGGCCCTCCTTGAGATGGAGCTCGTCGGCCACGACTTTTTCCTGTACCGCGACAAGGCCACCGGGCACAGCTCGGTCGTATACCGGAGAAGAGGCTGGGACTACGGAGTGATCAGGCTCGTCGAGGAGTGACCGCTCCTCATCCGGCCCGCCCGCGAGGGCGTGGCCTGCGTAGACCTACGAAGTTGAAACCGTTCCGTGATGCGGCACTCGCGTCACGTCACCGTCCGAACCATGTCATGATCTGAAAAGGCGTACCAGCCGATCCGCGGACGCGGTGGTCCGGGGGGAGAATCCGGTGCGGCGCCGTTCGGCGGCCGCCCCGGATCCGACCGGTCACCGCGCCGCGGCGGTGGTCCCGCGGATCGGCCGATCCGCGGGCCTCGCGGCGGCCCACCCGGGAACCTCCCGGGGCGCACAGCAGTTCACCGGGGAACACCCCGGCCCGAAATCCCCCGGGTCCGCCCCCGGAACCCGTATCTTCCCGAGGACGACCCGTCGGAGAGCAACCCTCCGGTGGTTCCAGATCGCTGAATAGTGAAGGGGGGAAGCGGCGTCTCCTCCACGCCGCGACTCTGGTGAGCGAGAATCCCGAGGCTCGCGACGCCGCGGCGGTACCCCGTCAGGCCGGCGCCGCCCCCGCCGGCCGGGAGGCGGCCCAGCCGGCCGGGACGGCCGACCCGATCCGTGTGCTCATCGTCGACGACCATGCGCTGTTCCGCCGGGGTCTGGAGATGGTCCTCCAAGGCGAGGACGACATCGAGGTCATCGGCGAGGGCGGCGACGGTCACGAGGCCGTCGAGATGGCCGGCGACCTGCTGCCCGACGTCGTCCTGATGGACATCCGGATGCCGCGCCGCAGCGGCATCGAGGCCTGCACCGCGATCAAGGACGCCGCGCCCAGCGCGAAGATCGTCATGCTGACCATCAGCGACGAGGAGGAGGACCTCTTCGAGGCGATCAAGGCCGGGGCCAGCGGCTACCTGCTCAAGGAGATCTCGATCGACGAGGTCCCGCAGGCCGTCCGCGCGGTGCACGGCGGGCAGTCGCTGATCAGCCCGTCGATGGCGTCCAAGCTCATCACCGAGTTCGCGGCGCTGGCCAAGCGCAGCGAGGAGCGCACCCAGCAGGTCCCCGCGCCGCGCCTCACCGACCGCGAGATGGAGGTGCTGCGGCTCGTCGCCCGCGGCCTCGGCAACCGGGAGATCGCCCGCGAGCTGTTCATCTCCGAGAACACGGTGAAGAACCACGTCCGCAACATCCTGGAGAAACTGCAACTCCACTCCCGGATGGAGGCCGTCGTCTACGCCGTCCGCGAGAAACTCCTGGAAATCACCTGATCCCGCGCTGGGCCAGGTCCAGGCGGGCGTTGGACGTGCGCGGAGCGCGACCGGCAATCCGGTTTTGTCGGTGTTGTGTCGTAGCATCGCGGGCGTGGTTCAGACAGCAGGCGGCACACCGGCGGTAGAACTCGGCGCCGACGAGGCGCGGCGGCTCCAGTTGCGGGCCCAGGGCTTCCTGGGGGCGCAGCCCAGAGGGGGCGTGTCGGCGATGCTGGAACGGCTTGGGGCCGTCCAGCTCGACACGATCTCCGTCCTCGCGCGGTCCCACGAGCTGGTCCCCTATGCCCGTCTCGGCCCGGTCGGACGCGGCGCGATCGAAGCCGCCTACTGGGGCAGCGCCAACGGCCACCGCAAGAGTCCCGCCAAGGGCGTCCCCACAGGCGGTCGCCAGGGCGGACGCCACAACGGGGCGTTCGAGTACTGGGCGCATGCGGCGTCCATCCTCCCCATGGCCGACTGGCCGCTGTTCGCGTTCCGCCGCCGCGCCTACCTGCGCCGGGGATGGCGCTGGCACAAGGTCCCCGAGGGCGTCTGCGACGAGATCCGCGCCCGCCTGAGGGCGGACGGCCCGCTGACCACCAAGGAGCTCGGCGGCGCCAAGGCGAGCGCCGAATGGTGGGACTGGAGCGACCACAAGATCGGCATCGAATGGCTGCTGGATGTCGGCGAGGTCGTCTGCGTCCAGCGCGTCGGCTGGCGGCGCGTGTACGACCTGGCCGAACGGGCCGTCCCGGACGAGCTCCGCACCCGGGAGCCCGGCGACGACGCCTGCCTCACCGCGCTCGTCGCCCGCGCCGGACGGGCCCTCGGCGTCGCGACCCGCGGCGACCTCGCCGACTACTACCGGATCAGGCAGGACCAGGTCGACCAGGTCATCGACGCGACCGGGCTCGTCCCCGCCGAGGTCGCCGGCTGGCCCCAGCGGGCCTGGGCCGACCCCGGCGCCCTGGCGACGGTGCCGCGCGGCAGGCACGCCACGACGCTGCTCTCACCGTTCGACTCCCTCGTCTGGGACAGGGCCCGCGCGTCCCGCGTCTTCGGCTTCGATCACCGTCTGGAGGCGTACGTCCCGAAGGCCAAGCGCGTCCACGGCTACTTCGCCATGCCGCTCCTCGCCGGGGGCCGCCTGCTCGGACGGGTCGACCCCGCCAGAGAGGGCCGCACCCTCATCGCCCGTCAGGCGTCCCTGGAACCGTGGGCCACCCGCACGGCCGCCCGGACGGAGACGTCGGCCGCGGCTCTCGCCACCGCCCTCTGGCGCGCCGCCGCCTGGGTCGGCTGCGACCACGTCCGCGTCGAACGGACCGATCTGCCTTCGGCCCTCATCGAATCCGCACTGAAAGCCGCCACCCCGATCTGACACACCGCTCACTCCCCGCGACCCCGCCCCTCGCGCAACCACCGCTTCGCCAATGGGGCTACTCGCGGAACTTCGCCACTATGCGCAACTCGGCCTTCACTCAGGGTTCCGAGTGGCCGGTCGGAATGGACCTGGTTTCGGGCTTGTTGTTATTGGTGGTGCCGCTGTCCTGATTCAGTGCTTTTTGCGCCGTTAAGCGCCCCGCGGCGAAGGCCGTGAAGGCGGCGAACGGGTGTGTCAGCCGTGGGGGGTCTGCTGGGGGTCGGTGGCGACCGGACGGTCCAGCGCCTCGCCCTCCACACCGCCGCGGCGCTTGGCGGTACGTGTGCCGAACAGGGAGTAGTCGACGATCTCCGGGATGACCCTGGGCGCGTCCACGACGACGTCCGCGAACAGGTGCACGAAACCGCTGATGATCATGCCCAGGACGATGATCCCGGCCCCCACCCAGAACATGACCCACATCGGCCCCAGGCAGAGCGCCACACCGCCGACGACGAAGCCGACGAAGATGATGGTGACCGCGGCCCAGGACCCCGGCCGTCCGGCGTGCGATCCATGCGAGTGTTCCGGTCGCGGCTGTTCCGGCCGCTGTTCGGAGTGCGACTGTTCGGACACCGACCCTCCCTCCGGATGCTGTGAGACATCCTCTCCGGGAGCCGGAAAGTCAAACGGGACGCGCAGTGGATTGCGCTGCGGAGTGACCTAGACCATTCTAAGTCTCGCCTACGATGGCATCGTACGTGTGGTGTGCGCGCCGCCTGGAGCGGTGAACCACGATCTGCAAGGAGCCTCCGAGAGTGCCGCCAGTCATCGACAAGATCCTTCGTGCGGGCGAGGGCAAAATCCTGCGCAAGCTCAAGAAGCTCGCGGATCAGGTCAACTCGATCGAGGAGGACTTCCTCGAGATGAGCGACGCCGAGTTGCGCGAGCTGACCGACAAGTACCGGGAGCGGCTCGCCGACGGCGAGACCCTGGACGACCTGCTCCCCGAAGCGTTCGCGACCGCCCGCGAGGCCGCCAAGCGCGTCCTCGGCCAGCGCCATTTCGACGTCCAGGTGATGGGCGGTGCCGCCCTCCATCTGGGCAACATCGCCGAGATGAAGACCGGTGAGGGCAAGACCCTGACCGCGGTGCTGCCGGCCTATCTGAACGCCCTGTCGGGCGACGGCGTCCATATCGTCACGGTGAACGACTACCTCGCCAAGCGGGACGCCGAGTGGATGGGCCGCATCCACCAGTTCCTCGGCCTTGAGGTCGGCGTCGTCCTCGCCCAGATGACGCCGGAAGAGCGCCGCGCCGCCTACAACGCCGACATCACCTACGGGACGAACAACGAGTTCGGGTTCGACTACCTGCGCGACAACATGGCCTGGAGCCTGGACGAGTGCGTCCAGCGCGGCCACAACTTCGCGATCGTGGACGAGGTCGACTCGATCCTCATCGACGAGGCCCGGACCCCGCTGATCATTTCGGGGCCGGCCGAGCAGAACTCCAAGTGGTACTCGGAGTTCGCCAAGATCGTCCCACGGCTGAAGCGGGCCGAGCTGGTCAGCACCGCCGGGCAGGTCGACGAGTACGGCCCGGGCGACTACGAGGTCAACGAGAAGAAGCGCACGGTCGGCATCACCGAGGCCGGCGTCGAGAAAGTCGAGGACTGGCTCGGCATCGACAACCTCTACGACTCGGTCAACACGCCGCTGGTGAGCTTCCTCAACAACGCGCTGAAGGCCAAGGAGCTCTACAAGCGCGACAAGGACTACGTCGTCATGAACGGCGAGGTCCTGATCGTGGACGAGTTCACCGGCCGCATCCTCCACGGCCGCCGCTACAACGAGGGCATGCACCAGGCCATCGAGGCCAAGGAGGGCGTGGCGATCAAGGACGAGAACCAGACCCTCGCCACGATCACCCTGCAGAACTACTTCCGCCTCTACGGCAAGCTGGCCGGCATGACCGGCACGGCCGAGACCGAGGCGGCCGAGTTCAACAAGACCTACAAGATCGGTGTCGTGCCGATCCCGACGAACAAGCCGATGATCCGCGAGGACGTGGCGGACGTCGTCTACAAGACCGAGCAGGCCAAGTTCGAGGCGTGCGTCGACGACATCGCCGAGCGGCACGAGAAGGGCCAGCCCGTCCTCGTCGGCACGACGTCGGTGGAGAAGTCCGAGAAGCTGAGCAAGATGCTCAAGCGGCGCGGCATCCCGCACCAGGTGCTGAACGCCAAGCACCACGAGCAGGAGTCGGCGATCGTCGCGGAGGCGGGCCGCAAGGGCGGCGTCACCGTCGCGACGAACATGGCGGGACGCGGCACCGACATCATGCTCGGCGGCAACCCCGACTTCCGCGCCGACCTGGAGCTGCACCAGCGCGGCCTGTCCCCGCTGGAGACGCCGGACGAGTACGAGTCGGCGTGGCCGGAGGCGCTGGAGAAGGCCCAGGAGGCCGTGAAGGGCGAGCACGAGGAGGTCGTCGACCTCGGCGGGCTGTACGTCCTCGCGACCGAGCGGCACGAGTCGCGGCGCATCGACAACCAGCTGCGCGGACGGTCGGGCCGGCAGGGCGACCCGGGCGAGTCCCGGTTCTACCTCTCCCTTGAGGACGACCTGATGCGGCTGTTCAACTCCGCCCGCGTCGAGTCGATCATGACCCGGCTGAACATCCCGGACGACGTGCCGATCGAATCCAAGATCGTCAGCAATGCGATCAAGTCGGCGCAGAGCCAGGTCGAGCAGCAGAACTTCGAGATGCGCAAGAACGTCTTGAAGTACGACGAGGTCCTGAACCGGCAGCGCAAGGTCATCTACGCCGAGCGCCGCAAGGTCCTCGAAGGCGCGGACCTGCACGAGCAGGTCCGCGGCATGATCGACGAGGTCGTCGCGGGCTATGTCGCGGGCGCCACCGCCGAGGGCTTCGCCGAGGAGTGGGACCTCGACAAGCTGTGGAAGGCGTTCCAGCAGCTCTACCCGATCTCGATCACGGTGGACGAGCTGGTCGAGGACGCCGCGGACGGCGACATCTCCGGCCTCGACGCCGAGACCCTCGCCGCGAAGATCCGCGACGACGCCCAGGCCGCCTACGACAAGCGCGACGAGGAACTCGGCTCCGAGGTCATGCGGGAGCTGGAGCGCCGCGTCGTGCTGAACGTCCTCGACCGCAAGTGGCGCGAGCACCTCTACGAGATGGACTACCTCCAGGAGGGCATCGGCCTGCGGGCCATGGCGCAGCGCGACCCGCTGGTGGAGTACCAGCGCGAGGGCTACGACATGTTCAACGCGATGCTCGACGGCATCAAGGAGGAGTCGGTCGGCTACCTGTTCCACCTCGAGGTCGAGGTGGAGGAGCAGCCGGCGGCCCCGGCGGTCGGCGCCGCGCCCGTCTCGGTGGCCAAGACGGCCCCGGACGCCGAGGCCGGCGAGGACACCCCCGCCGACGAGATCGAGGAGGCCGACGAGGCCCCGGCGATCAAGGCGAAGGGCCTCGACGCGCCGAAGCGTCCGACGAAGCTGGAGTACTCGGCCCCGACCGTGGACGGCGACGGCGGCGTCGAGCACCACAGCGAGGAGACGAAGGACGAGTACGCGGACGTGAACCGCAACGACCCGTGCCCCTGCGGCTCGGGCAAGAAGTTCAAGCGCTGCCACGGCGACCCGCGCAGCAAGAACAAGTAGGCCCCATCACAGAAGCGGCCTCCCGGTCACCCGGGAGGCCGCTTCTGCATGTCAGGGGGCGGTCGTCTCCAGGGCCGTGCAGCGCCATCGGCCGCGGGTGTGTTCCAGCCGCAGGGCCAGTGCGTGGACGCGTCCGGCCACGACCACCACCGCGACCGTTTCCGCCACGGCCGGCGCGGGCCGCTGCAACCGGCTGGACAAGACCTTGGGCGGGACGACCCGTCCGCCACGCCCAACCGCCCGTCCACCAGCCCCGACCGCACCGCCACGCCCGACCGCACCGCCAGGCCCGACCGCACCGCCACGCCCAACCGCACCGCCAAGTCCGCCAGGGCCGCCGCGCTCGGCAGGGATGCCGCGCCTGCCCGGGGCGTCCCGCCTGGTCGGGGTGCCGTGTTCGGTGGTCTTGCCAGGTCCCGCCGGGGTGGTGTGACCGGTGGCCTGTAGGTGGTGGAGTAGCGCTCGGCATACCGCTGGGACGGCCACCAGGGAGAGCTGGTGTGGTGGGCGTGTGCCCGCGAGGATCTCCGCGACCAGCCGGACGGTGGCGTTCGCGACGGCTCGGACCTCGGCGTCCATGCCGTCGTCCGGCCGCACCAGCCGTAGGCCGGGCGGCCGTACGGGCGGGGGCGCCGCCGGTTTCAGGGCCAGCGCGCCCTGGGTGGCGGGCACCGGACGGTACCGGACGAACCGCACCACCGCTGACTTCCCCGTACGCCCTCGCATGAAAAGACCTCCTGTCTCGTTTAAGACAGGAGTCACGGGAGCCGCAGAAAATACGTTCTGACCACATCCGGCCCATCGGTGACCAACGGCCGGAAATGGGCTGGAAAGGGGCTGTCTCTTATACAAATCT
>NZ_VCKW01000310.1 GCF_005889715.1 Actinomadura soli | reverse complement strand
CCCGACGCCTACCCCGCCGCCGACCTGCCCACCGCCAGCGAGGTCCTGGCGTCCCTGCGGCTCCCGGACGACGAATGGGACGTGCTCTACAGCGCCGAGCACGAACGCGTCCAGACCGCTCCGGACGGACGCGTCATGACCCGCACCGACAGCACCGTCAAGGTCCGCCGCCACCCGGCCTGACCGCCCCGCCCCGGCCGTCCGGAAGCGGGCCGCCATCAGGTCCCGTCCTTCAGCGGCCGGCGGTCCGCTCCATCAGCGCGGTGAACTCCGCCAGCGAGATCTTGCCGTCGCCGTTGGCGTCGGCGGCCACGACCACCTCCACCGCCCGGGTATCGGTGATGTCCTGCCCGAGCCTGCTCATCAGGTTCTTCAGCTCGGCCGTCGAGATGTACCCGTCGCCGTCCACGTCCACGAGCTCGAACGTCGCCCGGTACTCGTTCACGTCCGCCATCGGCCTGCTCCCTCGGTGATCGACTGCCGGGGCCGACCGTAGCACCGGACGTCACCCGCCCGGCGCCTTTACGTAGTAAGGTCCAGGGTGACCGCGCGGTCGGCCATAATCGGACGGGTGCGCCGCTCGTACGAGTTCCTCGACCATCCCGGCCCGATCGCCTTCGCCCACCGCGGCGGCGCGGGCGGGCGGCCCGAGAACTCCATGGCCGCGTTCCAGCGCGCCGTCGACCTCGGCTACCGCTACCTGGAGACCGACGCGCACGCCACCGCCGACGGCGTCGTCGTCGCGTTCCACGACCGCACCCTCGACCGCGTCACCGACCGCAAGGGCACCATCGCCCAGCTCCCCTACGCCGAGGTCGCCAAGGCCCGCATCGGCGGCAGCGAGCCCATCCCCCGCCTGGAGGAGCTGCTCGGCTCCTTCCCGGCCGCGCGCGTCAACATCGACCTCAAGGACGCCCCCGTCATCGGCCCCCTCGCCGCGGCCCTGCACCGCACCCGGGCGTGGGACCGGGTGTGCATCACGTCCTTCTCCACCCGGCGCCTGGCCCAGATGCGCGCCCGCCTGCCCCTGTTCACCGACCGCGACGTGTGCACGGCACTGGGGCCCCGCGGCGTGATGGCGCTGCGCGCCAAGTCCTACGGCGGCCCGGCCGCCAAGCTCATCCGCCTGGCCGCGACGGGCGTGGCCTGCGCGCAGGTCCCCTACGGCCTGGGCCGCCTGCCGTTCGTCACCGAGTCGTTCATCGCCCGCGCCCACGAGCTGGGCCTGCAGGTCCACGCCTGGACGGTCAACGACCGCGCCGACATGGAACGCCTCCTGGACCTCGGCGTCGACGGCATCATGACCGACGAGCTCATCACCCTCCGCGACGTCATGGCCTCCCGCGGCCAATGGCCCGGCCCCGCCGCACCCTAGCCAGACCGCCCCGGCTGGTATCCGGCGCGAGATGCCGACGAGAGGCGGAAGGCAGCGGCTCGCGGCATCGCAGGGTGGCGCGGCAGCGGCGTCATGGCGGGCGATACCCGTGACGCAGGCGCCAGCGATGTTCATTGATCTCGTGCAGGGAATGGCGCACGGCGGCGGGCCGGGCCCGGCGGTCGGGCGGGAACGGCTGAGACATAATTCGTCCCGAACGACATATCCACGGTCGCGATGGGCATGGCCGCGTCCATGGGACAGACGTTGCTGCACGCCGGGACGCGGGGCAAGCGGTACGCGCTGCGGCGCGCGCGCGTGATGATGCACCAGCCGCACGGCGGGAACCGCGACGCCTGGTTCACCGCCGGGCAGGCGCGCGGCCACGGTTTCGTCGACCACGTCATCGACAGCACCGACCGGGCGGGCACATGACACGGACGGAACGGTCAGAACGGCGCTACCTCGTCCCCCAGTTCGAGGAGCAGACCACCTACGGGCGCAAGGACACCGACCCCTACAACAAGCTCTTCGAGGACCGGATCGTGTTCCTCGGCGCGCCGGTCGACGACACCAGCGCCAACGACGTCACCGCGCAGCTGCTGGCGCTGGAGGGCATGGACCCCGACCGGCCCATCGCCCTCTACATCAACTCGCCGGGCGGGTCGCTGACGGCGATGCTCGCGATCTGCGACACGATGCGCTACGTCCGGCCCCCGATCGAGACGACCTGCGTCGGGCAGGCCGGGTCGGCGGCGACGGTCCTGCTCGCGGCGGGCTCGCCGGGCCGCCGGGCCGCGCTGACCGGCGCGCGGATCCTGCTGCACGAGCCGGCGATCGAGGTGGCCCGCGGCCACACCACCGACCTGGACATCCACGCCCGCGAGGTGCTGCGGCTGCGCGCCCAGACCGAGGCGATCGTGGCGGAGGCGACCGGCAAGGACCCCGGGACCGTCCGCCGCGACCTGGACCGGGAACGGTACTTCACCGCCGCCGAGGCCAAGGACTACGGGTTGATCGACGAGGTCCTCACCTCCCGCCGCTGACGCCCCTCCAGGGGCCGCCACGGGGGCCGCCATAGGGGCGCGGCCCGGTGCGGACGCAAACGACAGGGTTGGATCATCATGGCCCGGGGAATCTTGTCGTGGGATTCAGCGTTGGTCAGAGCAAGACCGCAAGCCGTCTGGGAGGCACGTGACGATGGCCGAGCGCGCACTTCGCGGCACCCGACTCGGAGCGACGAGCTACGAGAACGATCGCAACACCGATCTGGCCCCTCGGCAAGAGGTGGACTACACCTGCACGAAGGGCCACCGGTTCACCGTGACGCTCGCCGCCGAGGCCGAGGTGCCGATGACCTGGGAATGCCGCAACTGCGGCGCCACGGCCCTGCGGGTCGACGGGGAACTGCCGCAAACGAAGAAAGGCAAACCGCCGCGCACGCACTGGGACATGCTCATGGAGCGCAGGACGCTCGAAGACCTTGAGGAGGTTCTTGCGGAGCGGCTGGAGATCCTGCGCGCCGGGCGCAGGAAGTCCGCGTGAGCGGCTGACATTCAGCGGATCGGGCCCGTACCGGCGACGGTACGGGCCCGGCCCATGTCCGGACCGGTCCCGATCTTCGGGTCAGCGGCCCGAGCGGGGCCGGACGAGACCGCTCTCGTAGGCGGCCACGACGGCCTGCACGCGGTCGCGCAGCCCCAGCTTGCGCAGGATGCGGCTGACGTGGGTCTTCACCGTCTCCTCCCCCACGACGAGCCGCGCCGCGATCTCGGCGTTGGCGAGGCCCTCGGCGACCAGGCGGAGCACGTCGGTCTCGCGGGGCGTCAGCGCGTCCAGCCCGTCCGGGCCGCCGGCGGGACGTGACGGCGGGCGCGGGCGGAGCCGGGCGAACTCCCCGATCAGGCGGCGGGTGACGGCCGGCGCGAGCAGCGCCTCCCCCGCCGCGACGACCCGCACGGCGTCGAACAGCCGCTCGGCGGTGACGTCCTTGAGCAGGAACCCGCTGGCCCCGGCGACGAGGGCGTCGTAGACGTGCTCGTCCAGGTCGAACGTGGTGAGCATCAGGATCCGCGGGGCGTCCGGTCCGGCGGCGATGCGGCGGGTGGCCTCGATGCCGTCCATGACGGGCATCCGCACGTCCATCAGCACGACGTCGGGCCGGTGCTCGGCGCAGGCGCGGACCGCGGCGGCGCCGTCGGCGGCGGTGCCGACGACGGCCAGGTCGGGCTGGGTGCCGAGCAGCGCCCCGAACCCGGCGCGGACCACCTCCTGATCGTCGGCCACCACCACACGGACCGTCATGATTCCGCCACGGTCGGCAATGCCGCCTCGACCAGGAACCCGCCGACCGGGCCGGGGCCGGTGCGCAGGTCGCCGCCGACGGCCGCGGCGCGCTCGCGCATGCCGAGCAGTCCGTGCCCGGCATCGCCGCCCACCGGTCCCGGCCCGTTGTCGCGGACGCTGACGCGCAGCACGCCGGGCGCGTAGTCGATGCCCACGTCCACGGCGGCGCCGGGCGCGTGCCGGCGGGCGTTGGTGAGGGCCTCCTGGACGATCCGGTAGGCGGCCAGTTCCACCCCCGGGTCCAGGACGGCGACGCCGCCGCGGACGATCAGCCGGACGCTCGCGGCGCCGGACTCGCGGGTCTCGTCGATCAGGTCCAGGAGCTGCTGCAGGCCGGGCTGGGGGCGGCGGGTGGGCTCGGCGCCGGCGTCCTCGCGCAGCACGCCGAGCAGCCGCCGCATCTCGGTGAGGGCCGTCCGGGCGGTGTCGCCGATGGCCAGCAGCCGCTCGGCGCCCTCGTCGGGCATGCCCGGGACGGCCAGCCGCGCCGTCTCCGCCTGAACGGAGATCATCGAGATGTGGTGGGCGACGACGTCGTGCAGCTCGCGCGCGATGCGGGCCCGCTCCCCCCGCGCGGTGTGCTCCAGCAGGGTGCTCTCGAACGCGCGACGGGAGGCGTCCAGCGCGGCGGCGTCGGCACGGCGGCGCAGCACCCGGCGGCGGACGAGCACGGACCAGACCGTGACGAGCGCGACGAGGGCCGCGACGGCCGCGCCTCGGTGCAGCACGCACGCGGCCGGCGCCGCGACGGTGATCGCGACGGCGGCGGCGGTGACGCGGTCGCGGGCCAGGACGAGCGGGAGCGTCGCGCACACGTCCACCACGATGGCCAGCGGCAGCGCCGCTCCCGGCCCGCCGGTGCGGTACACCGCCTCGGCCGTTCCGGCCAGCGCCAGCAGGCCCCCCACGACGGGCCACAGACGCGCAGGTGACAGGCCGGGCCACCGCATACGGTGCCCGCCGCCCCGTCCCGTGCCGCTCCGCCCCACGCACGCCATTGTGGCGTGGACGGCGGCGCGGCGGCGTCCCTCCCCGGAGGGACGCGCACGTCCCCCGCGTCCCGCCGCCGGAAACGGCTCTCCGGCGGGATGCCCCGGCGCCGCGCGGGTCCGTAGCCTCCCGGAACATGGACGCAACCATCGAAGTGCGGGGCCTGCGCAAACGGTTCGGGCCGACCGTCGCCGTGGACGACCTGTCGTTCACCGCGGGTCCGGGGCGGGTCACCGGGTTCGTCGGCCCCAACGGCGCCGGCAAGTCCACCACCATGCGGATGATCATGGGCCTGGACCGGCCCGACGCGGGCACCGCGCTGGTCGGCGGGAGGCCCTACCGGTCGCTGCGGACGCCGCTGTGCAAGCTCGGGGCGATGCTGGACGCGTCCGCGGTGCACCCGGCGCGCCGGGCCCGCGACCATCTGCTGTGGCTCGCGCACGCCAACGGGCTTCCGGCCCGGCGGGTCGACGAGGTGATCGAGCTGGCGGGGCTGGGAGGCGCGGCCCGGCGCCGCGCCGGCGGGTTCTCGCTCGGCATGCGGCAGCGGCTCGGGATCGCGGCCGCGCTGCTCGGCGACCCGCCCGCGCTGATGTTCGACGAGCCCGTCAACGGCCTGGACCCCGAGGGGATCGCGTGGATGCGGGGGCTGCTGCGGTCGCTGGCCGCCGAGGGCCGGGCGGTGCTGGTGTCCAGCCACCTGATGGGCGAGCTGGAGGGCGGCGCGGACCATCTGGTGGTGATCGGCCGGGGCCGCCTGATCGCCGACACCGCCGTCCAGGACCTGCTGGAGGCCGCGTCCGCCGGACGGGTCGAGCTGCGCACCGCCCGGCGGCAGGAGGCGATGACCGCGCTGGCGCACGCGGGCGCCACCGTCACCGCGACCGGACGGGACGCGGTGACCGTCACGGGCCTGACCACCGAACGGATCATCACCCTGCTCACGGGGGCCGGGGTGGCGTTCACCGGCATCGCCGAGCACCGGGCGTCGCTGGAGGAGGCGTACATGGAGCTGACCAAGGACGCGGTGGAGTTCCAGGCCGTGACCGGGCGGGAGGCGCCGTGACCCCCGCCAAGCCCGCCGGGGCCGCCACGGCGGAGCCGTACCGCAGCACCGTCCAGGCGGAGGCACGTGACGGGTTCGGGCGGCTGCTGATCGCCGAATGGACCAAGCTGCGGACCGTCCCGCGCTGGACGCTGACCCTCCTCGCGGCGGTCTTGATCACGGTCGTGGTGGCGCTGCTGACGGCCGCGGGCACCGAGTCCAGCGGCTCCGGGGACCGGCCGGTCGACTCCGCCCGGCGGCAGATCATCGACCTGGGCCACTACACCTACCTGCCCCTCGGCGGGGACGGCTCGGTCGTCGCGCGCGTCACGTCCCAGCAGGGCGGCGGCGGGTGGGCGAAGGCCGGTCTCATGATCAGGGGCAGCGCGGAGCGCGCCACCCCCTACGCGGCGCTGATGGTGACGCCGGGGCACGGCGTCCGGCTGCAGACCGGCTACAAGGGCGACGGGGCGGGCGGCGGCGCGGGCTCGGCGCCGCGCTGGCTGAAGCTGACCCGCGCGGGCGCGACCGTGACCGGCTACGAGTCGGCGGACGGGCGCGGCTGGCGCCGCGTCGGGTCGGTGCGGCTGAAGGGGCTGCCGCCGTCCGCGCTCGCCGGGATGTTCGTCGCCGCCCCGGACGAGACCAAGGTCCGGCGGATGTTCGGCGGGGAGAGCGTCGACGGGCAGCCCAGCGTCACGCGGGCCACGTTCGACCACGTGTCGGCGTCCCCGGCGCCGCCGGGTGCGCAATGGCGCGACCGCGCGTCGCCCGGCGGGCCCGCCGCCGACCCGTCGATGGACGGCCGCACCCAGGCCGGCGGGACGTTCACGCTCACCGGGTCGGGCGACGTCGGTCCCAACGAGTTCGCCGACGACACCACCAGGACGACCCTGACCGGCGTGCTGATCGGGCAGGCGGCGATCGTCGCGCTCGCGGTCCTGTTCGTCACCTCCGAGTACCGGCGCGGGATGCTGCGGACGACGTTCGCGGCGACGCCGCGGCGCGGCCGGGTGCTGGCCGCCAAGGCGGTCGTGGCGGGCCTCGCCGCGATGGCGGCCGGGCTCGCGGCGGCGTTCGGCGCGGTGCTGCTGGCCGCCCCGCTGCAGCGCTCGAACGGGCTGTCGCCGCCCTCGCTCGCGGACGGCGCCGTGCTGCGCGCGGTGCTCGGCACGGCGGCGCTGCTGGCCGTCGTCGCGGTGTTCACGGTGGCCGTCGCGGTGATCGTGCGGCGCAGCGCGCCCGCGATCACGGTCGTGCTGATGGTCCTGCTGCTGCCGCAGATCGTGGCGACCGGGCTGCCGCTGTCGGCGGCGCGGTGGCTGGAGCGGCTCACCCCGGCGGCCGGGTTCGCGATCCAGCAGACCGTCGTGCGGTTCGACCGGGCGATCGGCCCGTGGACCGGGTTCGGGGTGCTGTGCGCCTACGCGGCGGCGGCGATGGCGGCCGCGTTGTGGCTGGTCAGGAAGCGTGACACATGAGCGGGACGGGACGCGCGGTGCGGGCGGAGTGGACGAAGCTGCGGACGCTGCCGAGCACGGGTTGGCTGCTGCTGGCGCTGGCCGGGCTGACCGTCGCCGTGGGCGCGGCGGTGACCGGGTCGGTGGACACCTCGCACTGCACCAGCCCCGCCGGCTGCCAGGAGGACACGGTGAGGCTGGCGCTGTCGGGCGTCCGGCTGGGGCAGGTCGCGGCGGTCGTCCTCGGGGTGCTGGCGGTCGGCGGGGAGTACGCGGCGGGGACGATCGCCGCGACGCTGGCGGCGGTGCCGCGCCGCGGGACGGTGCTGGCCGCGAAGGCCGCCGTGGTCGCGGGCGCCGTCGCCGCGGCGGGCACGGCCGGGGTGCTGGCGTCGCTGGCGGCCGGCCGGGGCCTGCTGACCGGCAACGGGTTCACCGCCGCGAACGGGTACCCGCCGCTGTCGCCGCTGGACGGCCCCACGGCGCGGGCGGCGGTCGGGACCGTCCTGTACCTGGTGCTGGTGGCGCTGCTGGCGCTCGGGGTGGGGACGGCGCTGCGGGACCAGGCGGCGGCGATCACGGCGGTGCTGGCGCTGCTGTGGATCGTCCCGGTCGTCGTCCAGTTCGTCGGGGACGAGGCGTGGCGGGACCGGCTGGTGAAGTTCGCGCCGATGCCCGCGGGGCTGGCCGTCCAGGCGACGCGGAACCTGGACCGGCTGCCGATCGGGCCGTGGCCCGGCCTCGGCGTGCTGGCCGTGTACGCGGCGGCGGCGTTGCTGGCCGGAGCGGTGCTGTTCGCCGTCCGCGACGCCTGACACGCCCGGGCTGGAAGATCAGGTGCGGGACGGGGAGTCGTCCTCGTCGATGACCTCGCCGCGGACGACCGGTCCCGGCGGGGTCTCGACGCGGCCGGCACCGCGCCCTTGGCCGAACGGGTCGAACCCGGCGGCGAAGCGCGGCGGGAACGCCGTCCCGGACGCCGCCCGCTGCTCGGCGGCGCGCATCCGCCGCGACGCGAACCGCGCCAGGACGCGGCGCACCAGCGGCCGGGTGAACGGCAGGACGAACGCGAAACCGAACACGTCGGTGACGAAACCGGGCGTCAGCAGCAGCACGCCCCCGGCCATGACCAGGGCGGCGTCGGCGAGTTCGCGGTCGGGCATGACACCGCGGCGCAGCGCCTCCTCCAGGGCGCGCCACGCGCGGCGGCCCTCGCGGCGGACGATCCAGCCGCCGAGCAGGCTCTCGGCGACCAGCAGGCCGACCGTGGGCCACGCCCCGATCACCCCGCCCACCTGGATGATCACGTAGATCTCCAGGACGGGCATCACCAGGAACGCCAGGACCAGTAGCAGCGGCAGCATGGCTCCATCTTCGGGTCGCGGGAAAATCCCCTCACCCCGTACAACGCCGGGACGCCCCCGAACGTTTCCCTCAGCGGCCCGGGGAG
>NZ_VCKW01000030.1 GCF_005889715.1 Actinomadura soli | reverse complement strand
GTGCAGGGTCGACACCGCGTCCAGGTAGCGGCCCGCGCCCTGGTGGACGGGCCAGTCGGTGCCGAGCGGTAGGTGGTCGACGCGGCCGATGGTGTCGATCGCGGTGGAGATCTGGGTGTCGGTGGGTGGGATGATCTGCGCGCCGTCTGACCAGTAGACCTTGTAGCCGTTGTCGCGGGGCGGGTTGTGGCTGGCGGTCACCATCACCCCGGCCACCACATCGTCGTGTGCGCGGGTGAAGTGGGCCAGGACGGGGGTGGGGACCGGGTCGGCGAACACCTCGGGCCGCAGCCCTGCCCCGGCCAGTACGGCGGCGGTGTCGTCGGCGAACTGGCGGGAGCGGTGCCGGGCGTCGAACCCGACGATCACCCGGCCGCCGGGGGGTAGGCGGGCGGCCAGCCCGGCGGCGGCGCGCATGACCGTGACCCGGTTCATCCGGTTGGGTCCGGCGCCGAGTTCGCCGCGCAGCCCGGCGGTGCCGAACTGCAGCCGGGCGCCGAACCGGTCGGCCAGCGCCCGGTCGGCCAAGGCCCGGTCGGCCAGGGCCCGGTCGCCACCCTCCAGGATCGCCCGGAGTTCGGCGCGGGTTTCGGGGTCGGGGTCTTGGGCCAGCCAGTGCTCGGCGGCGCGGTGCGGATCGCTCATAGTTTCGCCAGCACCCTCGCCAGCAGCGAGCCCATCCGCCCGGCCGAGGCGCGTCCCGCCGCCAAGACCTCCTCGTGATCGAGCGGCTCGTCCGACAGCCCGGCGGCGATGTTGGTGACCAGGGAGATGCCCAGGATGTCGGCGCCGCCGCGGCGGGCCTCGATGGTCTCCAGCACGGTCGACATGCCGATCAGGTCGGCGCCCAGCGTCCGCAGCATCCGGATCTCGGCGGGCGTCTCATACGTCGGGCCGCGCAACGCCGCGTACACGCCTTCCGACAGTGTCGGGTCGGCCTCTTTGGCCAGGGTGCGCAGCCGTCCGGAGTAGGCCTCGGTGAGGTCCAGGAACCTGGCGCCGGTCAGCGGGTTGGCGCCTGACAGGTTCACATGGTCGCAGATCAGTACCGGGTCGCCGACCTGCTGGTGTTCGGGGCGCAGGCCGCCCGCGGCGTTGGTGAGCACCACTGTCGTCACCCCGGCGGCCAGTGCGGTGCGGACGGGGTGCACGACCGCGTCGACACCGTGTCCCTCGTACAGGTGCGTGCGGCCCAGGAACACCAGCGCGCGGCGCCCGGAAACCTCCACCACCCGCACCCGCCCCGCATGCCCCTCGGCCGCAGGGGGAGCGAACCCCGGCAACTCGGTCACCAGCACATCCACGGCCGGCCCGCCGAGCGCGTCAGCGGCCGGAACCCACCCCGACCCCAACACGATCGCGACATCGAAGGAATCCACGGACGCGCGGGCACGCAACTCCTCCGCAGCAGCCCCCGCCAGCGCAAAAGCGTTCATGGGCGCACCAGAACGCCGGAGCGGGCGACGATCTTCCCGCGCTTCATGACGAGCGTCCGTTGCGGTGGGGCCACGACGATCTCGCCGATCGCTTCGCCCGGGAGGACGACGAGGTCGGCGACGTCCCCGGGCTTGAGGTCGCACGGCGGGGCGCCGAGGACCTCGCGGCCTAGGGTCGTGCCCATGGTGACCGCGAACTCCAGGTCCTCGTCCCTGCGCCAGTAGCGCTTGTAGGCCAAGAACATCGCCCTGGCGAGAATGTCGCCTTCACCCCACGGCGACCAGCGGCTGCGGGCGGAGTCGGAGCCGAGGCACATCCGCACGCCCATCGCGTGCAGGGCCTTGACATCGGGCACCGGCAGGAGCCCGTGCACCCCGACGGCGACGGCGATGTCCGCGTCCGCGAGCACCGACGCCAGCTGCTCGAACTGCGACGGCGTCGGTTCGGCCAGGCTGAACACGTCGCAGAGGCTGACCTTGCCCTGCATGCCCAGCGCCTTGACGCGCTCGGCGATCCGCTCGATGAGCCAGATGCCGAGCTCGCCGGACTCGTGCGCGTGGAAGTCCACCGGCACCTGGTACTTCTCGGCGAGGCCGAAGACGATGTCGAGCTGGCGTGCCGCGTCGCCGTCGACGCCGGCGGGGTCCAGGCCGCCGATCGCGTCGGCTCCGGCGCGCAGGGCTTGTTCGAGCAGTTCGGCGGTGCCGGGTTTCCGCAGGATGCCGAGCTGGGGAAAGGCCACGATCTGCACGTCCGCGAGATCGGCCATCTCCTCGCGCACCTGGAGCAGGCCGTGGACGCCGTCGAGGCCGATCTCCGGGGCCACGTCGGTGAAGGTCCGGATGGACGTCGAGCCGTACGCGACGCACATGTCGAGGAAGGTGCGCGCCCGGGCGGCGACCGGGGTGGTGGTCTCCGCCCACTGCCGCAGCTGGTCCTCGAACATCTGCTCCATGGTGATCGGCTCCGACGTCCGCCGGACCCACGGCTCGCCCCACAGGCTCTTGTCGGCGTGGGCGTGGCCGTCGACGAAGCCCGGCAGGACGATCTCCCCGGCGAGGTCCTCGACGTGGTCGGCGGGGCCGAGGTCGGCCGGCGGCTCCGTGCCGACGGCGTGGATCCTCCCGTCGGCGACGGTGATGACCTGCGGATCGCCGGCGCCGTTCACACGGACGTTGGACAGAATGGTTCTCGACATGATTCGCCTTCTCATACTTCCCGGTGTCCGGGACCGTGAATGGTCGTGCCTTCCGATGAGTCGAGGCGGCTGAGCGCGACTGCTCGAGGCGGCCGAGCGCGATTACTCGAGGCGGCTGAGCGCGATGTCCTCCAGCGTGCCGGCCAGGCGGTAGGCCATGAGCGAGGCCAGCAGCACGATGGCGACCCCGCCCCAGACGAAGTCGTAGTCCGACAGCGTCGCGGCGACGGTCATCGAGGCGCCCAGCCCGTAGCCGGTGGCGAGCCATTCCGCGACCATGGCCGCGCCGATGGACAGCGGCAGCGCGATCTTGACCGAGGCCAGCAGCGCCGGCAGCGCGTACGGGATGAGGAGCTTCGTCAGGTGGTGCCTGCGCCCCGCTCCGACGGCGGTGAGCAGGTCCACGGCGCTGCGCGGGACCGCTCTCATCGCGAGCAGGACGTTGACGAGGATCGGGAAGAACGTCATCACCGCGATCAGGATCGTCACTGCGACGATCCCCCGCCCGAACATGAGGGCGAGCAGCGGCATCGCGGCCACGATCGGGATCGACCGGAGGGCGATCGAGATGGGCATCAGCACCCGTTCGATCACCGGGAACTCGTGCGCGACAACGGCCATCGCCACCGCGAGGAGGAGCCCGACCAGGAAGCCGACGCCGGCGTCTCCGATGGTGCGCAGCAGCGACGACAGCATGTACGGCAGCGGTGCCTCCGCCTCACCGGACGCGGTGACGAGCTGCGTGTCGCCGGTGGCGAAGTAGGGTCCGACCTCCAGCGGGCCCCGCGCGACCTCGGTGCCGCCCGGGACGACGAGGACGAGCAGCCACCAGCCGAGCACGACGCCCGCCAGCGTCCCGACCGCGGCGAAGGTGGCGCGCAGCACCCGGGCGGCCCGGTGCGCGTCGCGTCGGCCAGGGCGGGCCGCGCGGGCGTCCAGGACGGTGTCCGCCGAGCGGGTCCACGGCAGGATCAGCCGTACGACCAGCGGCAGCACCAGGAACGCCACGGCGGCCAGAAGCGAGGTCACGATTGCCAGGCCCCAGGCGCGGGGCACGTCGAACGCGCCCTGGGCCTGGATCATCGCGACGCCCAGCCCCTCCTCTCCGCCCATGTACTCCCCGATGATCGCGCCGAGGATGGCGCTGGGGGCCGCGACCTGGAGGCCGCCGACGAGGCTCGGGATCGCGGCGGGCAGCCGCACCTTGCGAATCACCGTCCACTCCGAGCCGCCGGCGGCGCGCACCACGTCGACCGAGGTCCGGTCGACGCTGCCCAGGCCGAGGATGGCGGCGACCAGGGTGGTGAAGACCACGGCCTGGGCGGCGAGGATCACGCTCGGGACATTCCCGCGGAAGGCGATCGCGAGCAGCGGGGCGATGGCGATGAGCGGCAGCGCGATCGCGCCGACCGCGACCCGCTCGAACAGCGCCTGGACGCGGGGGAACGGCAGCGTGCACAGTGCCAGCGCGATCGCTATGCCGTTGCCCCAGACGTACCCCTGCAACGCCGACGACATGGTGACGGTCGCGTTCGGCACGTAGTAGCCGGCGTCGTCCCGCATCTGCGCGAGCACGTCGGCGGGCGGCGGCACCAGCGACCCGAGCCCGCCGAGCGACATCACCTGCCACGCGATGACCAGGACCGCGACCGTCAGGAGCGGCGGGACGACATGCCGCAGGCCCGCGACGCGAGGCCGGGCGGCGGCGGCGTTCATGGAGCGGTCCCGTTCTCGCGGCTGGTGAACAGCTTCTCCGACAGCTCGTCGCAGAGCGCGTGGAACGCGGTGTCCTGCAGGATCTCGGGCGTGCGCGGCCTTGGCAGGTCGACGCGGACGACGTCGAGGATCGTTCCAGGACGGGGTGACATCAGGACGACGGTGTCCGAGAGCAGCACGGCCTCGGCGATGCCATGGGTGACCAGAACCGTGGTCGTGCCCCGCTCGGCCCAGATCCGCTGCAGCTCGAAGTTGAGGCGCTGCCGGGTCAGGTCGTCCAGTGCACCGAACGGCTCGTCCAGCAGCAGGAGTTCGGGATCGGTGACCAGGGACCGGGCCAGCGACACCCGCTGGCGCATGCCTCCGGACAGCTGCGACGGCCGCGCCTTCTCGAACCCCTTGAGGCCGACGAGCCTGATCAGGTCGGCGACCGCGGCGCCGTCGCGGCGGCCGGCCACCTCCTGCGGGAGCCGGATGTTGGCCTCCACGCTCCGCCACGGCAGCAGGCCCGCGTCCTGGAAGGCGATGCCGACGCCGTTCCCCTCGCGCAGCTCGCGCGGCGTCCGGCCGTGGACCGTGACAGTCCCGGCGGTGGGTGTCTCCAGGTCGGCCAGCATCCGCAGGACCGTGGACTTGCCGCACCCGGACGGTCCCAGCAGCCCGACGAACTCGCCGCGGCGCGACTCGAAGGAGAACTCGCGCAGCGCCTCGACCGAGGCTCCTTTCCCGGTGAACGTCTTCTTCAGGCCGCTCGTGCGGATCCCCTCGGAGGTCTGGGCGCGGGCGTCGGCTGGGGTGGCGCGAGTCTTCTCGGTGTCCGGCAGCGTTCTCTCCTCCGGCATGGCGGGCCTCATCCCCCGAGCAGCTCGTTGGTGAACAGCGACCTGTCGAGCTTGATCCCGATGCTGGTCAGGCTCGTGATCGTCTCCTCGATGAGCGCGTCCGACATCCAGAACAGGCCCTTGGACCCGTCGCCGTCGCCCTTGACGTACGGCGCGATGGCGGCGAGCGACGCGGCCTGCTCGTCGAGCTTCAGGCCGAGCTTCGCGCCGTACCTCTTGATGATCACGTCGGCGGCGTGCTTCTGGTCGCGCAGCGCCGCCTCCCAGCCCAGCCTGCTGGCCGTCATGAACTTGCGGGCGCGCTCGCGGGCGGCGGGGTCGTCCAGCGTCTTCTGGGACGCGAAGAAGACGCTCTGCATCCGGTTGAACCCGAAGTCGGCCAGCGGCATCACGTGCGTCTTGACCCCGCGCAACGCCAGCGACACGGGCTGGTTGGACGCGAATCCCCAGATCGCGTCCACCTCGCGGGCGGCGAGCGGCGCGGGATCGAACTGGATCGGCACCAGCTTCACCTTGCTGACGTCGACGCCGTTGCGCTTCATGAACACCAGGGCCGTGTTCTTTCCGGCCAGGGTGATGCCGAGCTTCCGGCCCTCGATCTCCTTCGGGTTCCTGACCGGACGGTCGGCGAGCGAGATCCAGGACTCGGGGCTCTTCAGCAGCCCGGCGCCGACGATCTTCAGCTTCCCGCCGCGGGCGACCGCGGTGGCGACGTTCTCCGGGATCGCCTCGATGCCGAGGTCGACGCGGTCCGTCGTGACCATGGGGACGACCGCGGAGTTCGGCCCGCCCGGCAGGATCTCGACGTCGAGCCCCTGCTTGGTGTAGAGCCCGTCCTCGGCCCCGATGAAGATGCCCGCGTACTCCGCGTTCGGAATCCAGGCGAGCTTCACCGTGAACCGGCCCTTGCCGGAGCCGTTGCCGCCGGCGGTGCTGGAGCCGCATGCGGCCAGCCAGGGGACGGCCGAGGCGGTCGCGGCCACGGCCGCGCCCCGGCCGGCGACCCGGAGGAATGAGCGCCGGCCCAGGCCGGGCGGCGTGCAGGTGTGGGTCATTCGTGCTCCCGAAAGAGTCGTCGTCGTGATCGCTGTGGTGATGGGGGGATAGCGCTCTACGCGAGGTCGTTTTCCGCGAGCAGCGTGTGGATGACGTGAGCGTTTCCGCTGTTGGCGAAGTGCTCCGTCTCACGGATCATTCCGTCGAGATGCACGACCATGAGCCGCTCGGCGCCGTCCGCATCCCGGTCCGAGATGCTCGCGACGATGTAGCGGTGCTCCTGGTCCCACCGAAGCAGTGCATCCTGCTTGATTCCGATCATGATGAGCAGTCGTTCGAGCAGGTCGAGGCGCTCGTCGAACAGGGTCGTGCAGATCGCCTGGATCTGCTTGTTGTGCGAGGCCTGGCCGATCGTCTTGTGAAAGGCGAGCCGTTCCCGCCAGCGCGCCTCGCCGTCCGTCTCGACCATCTCCCGGAGGCGGGTGAGCTCCTCCGGACGCGCCCTGAGCGCGGCGGCCCGCGCGGCCTCGCGCTCGATCCCCCGCCGCCCGATCAGGTGGTCGATCAGGTCGTGGACGTCGCGCAGGGCGAGGGCGTCGGCGAAGGACGACTCCCGGCGGCTGTCCAGCCGCTGGTTGGCCGCGACGCGGCTCCCCTCCTCGGTGAGGATCCGCCCCTTCTTTCCCAGGGACAGGGTGAGGGCCCGCTCGTCGAGGTCGTTGAGCAGCCGGCTGACGGTCGACTCGCTGACGTCGAAGCCGCGTCCACGCAGGTGCCGGGTTGCCGCCCGCGCTCCCACGGGGCCCTCCTGCGCGTTCATGAACGCCAGAAGCTCGGACTCCATCACCGGCGTATGCCGCACGGTCGCCTCCTCGTCGTCAGGCCGTGCCGGAACCGTAGGTGCCTTGTCCGTGTATGTCAATAGTGACGAACGTAGTTGGGTTGTGACACTGTATGGCCGCAATTGACGTACGGAGGAATTCGGATGAACAGCGACAAGCTGGCCCACCACCTGCACCTACGCGCCCGGGACGTGGGACGGTACGCCCTCCTGCCGAGCAACCCCGACCAGGTCGCCCCTATCGCCGCGCTCCTCGACGACCCGGAGTTCGTCGTCCGCAACCGCGAGTTCGAGACCTGGCGCGGCACGGCGGACGGCGAAACGGTCATCGTGACCTCCACCGGCGTCGGCGGACCGTCCACCGCCCTGGCCGTGGAAGAGCTGGCCGCGCTCGGAGTCGACACGATGATCCGGGTCGGCGTGTCGGGTTCGATGCGTCCCGACGTCCGCAACGGCGAGCTGGCCGTCCTCACCGCGGCGATCCGCGACGAGGGCACCACCAGGCAGTACCTGCCGGTCGAGTTCCCGGCGGTCGCGGACCTCGACGTGCTGCTCGCGCTGCGCCGGGCCGCGGACCGCGCGGGCGTCCCGTACAGGTGCGGACCCGCGCACACCAAGGACTCCTACTACGGCGAGACGGAACCGGAGCGGATGCCCCTGGCGGCCGCGCTGACCGAGCGTTTCGAGTCCTGGCGCCGCGGCGGGGCCGTCTGCTCGGAGATGGAGACCGCCGCCGTGTTCATCGTCGGCACCGTGCTCAAGGTGCGCACCGGCGGCGTCGTGATGATGTGGAGCCAGGACGCCATCGACACCGGCACCGCCCCCTCCACCGACCCGCTGTTCGCCACCGCCGTCGACGCGGTGCGCACGCTCATCTCCGGCGTGGCCGCGCAGCCGGCCCTCGGGGCGTGATGAACCCGGACGACGGCTCCGCCGGAGGCAGCCCGGGCGCACAGGCGCACACCGCGTCCCGCGCGGCGCCGAGCAACCTCGCCGAACGGGACGCGACGTGACCGCGAACCACCCGGAGACGAACGGGCGACCGCCCGACCCGTCCGGTATGGCCGGCCAGGCCACCGGGTCGGCACACGCTCGCGGCGCCCTCAGGCGACCGCTGGTGGTGCTGGTCGCCGTCGTCCTCGTCGCCGTGAACCTCCGTGTCGCGGTGACGAGCCTCGGCGCCGTGCTCGACCAGGCCCGCGCCGATCTCGCGATGTCCACGTTCGCCACGTCGACCGCGGCGACCCTGCCGGTCGTGTGCTTCGGCGGCATCGCCCTGGCGACGCCGTGGCTCATCCGGCGGGTGGGCGCGAAGACCGGGCTCGGCCTCGCGCTCGGACTGCTGCTGGCCGGGCAGCTGATCCGGGCCGGCGCCGGCGAGGCCACCCTCCTCGCCGGCACCTTCGTCGCCTGCGCCGGCATCGCCGTGGGCAACGTGCTGATCCCGGTGATCGTCAAGATCGAGTTCCCGGCCCGCGTCGGTGAGGTCACCGGCGCCTACAGCGCCGCCATGTCCGCCGGGGCCGCGATCGGCGCCGCCGCGACCGTGCCGATCGGCGACGCCGCCGGCGGCTGGCGAGGCGGCCTCGCCGCCTGGTCCGTCCTCGCCGCCGCCGCGTTGGCGATCTGGCTGCCCCAGATGCGCCGGAGCCGCGCCCCGGCCGAATCCCGCGCGCCGATGACGGCCATGATGCGCAGCCCGGTCGCCTGGGCGGTCACCCTTCTCTTCGCGACGCAGTCCGTCCTCGCCTTCGTCGTCATGGCCTGGCTGCCGACCATCTACATCGACGCCGGCTTCGCGCCGGGCGAGGCCGGCACCCTCCTGGCCGTCGCGCTCCTCGTCGGCGTCCCGGTGTACTTCGTCGTCCCGGTCCTGGCGGCACGGCTACGGCGGCAGGGAGCCCTCGGCGCGGGGATGACCGCCATCCAGATCGTCGGCCTGGCCGGCCTCCTGCTCCGCCCGGAATCGGTCCCCTGGCTCTGGGCGATACTCATCGGCATCGGCGGCGGCGTGTTCCCCCTGACCCTTGCGCTGTTCAGTATGCGAACCCGCACCGCGACGGACACCGCCACCCTGTCGGCGATGGCGCAGAGCGCCGGCTACCTCCTCGCCGCACTCGGCCCGTTCACGATCGGCGTGCTCCGGGACGTCACCGGTTCCTGGACCACGCCGGTTTCGGTCCTTATGGCGATATGCGTCGTCCAGACGGCCTTGTCCTTCACCGCCGGCAAGCCCCGCCTCGTGGGAAAGCCGCGGCCGGCGACAACCCCCCATGAGCGCGATCCACACCAAGCGCCGACCCAACAGCCCTCAGACACCCCCACCCCATGACGTGCGCGCGGGGGGACGTCCGAGTCCGTCCCGGCCCGGTTCACCGTACGCCCGTGTTCGAGCAGGCCAGGGCATGGGCCGCTGTCGAGTGGGGTTCCTGCTACCGGACCGTCATGGTGGCCGAGGAAGCCGAATGCCGGCCGGCATGGTGCACATCTCCGCGGTGGAGACACGCTGGACGAGGATCATGTCGCTCAGAACGCCGGATCAAAGCCGCGGCCTTCCCCTCGACAAAGTCGTGGCGAGCCTTCGACTTCGAGGCCAACCCCAACATCGCCCCAGCCGTCATCCACTCCCTGGCCACCTGCGAATGGGTCCACAAAGGCCAGCCGCCCTGCCTCATCGGTGACTCAGGGACGAACAAGTCGCACCTCTGCGCCGCCATCGTCGACCGCCTCACCTACAACGGCGCGATCATCGAAACCGGCACAGACTCCTACCGCCCGGCCCAGATCCGCGCACGGGCGGAACACAACGCCCGCTGACTCTGTGCTGATTGAGTAGTGCAGATGAGACCCGCTCTTCCGCGTCGGCGACGTCGCCCTATCGCCCTTTGGGGCGCGGGTGTCGCCGTCGTCGTGCTGTTCTTGCTGATGTTGTGGCCAGGTGCGCGCCTGTTGACCGGCGTATCCCTTGAGCGACTCCCGCCCGATAAGCAGGTGGCCGCGGTGGACGCGGCCCGCTCGCGTTTGCTGCAACTCGGTGCCGGCGTCCTCGCCGCCGCCGCGCTGATCTTTACCGCTCGTGGGTTCTATTTGCAGCGCGAGGCACAAATGACCGACCGCTACATCCGTGCTGTCGAACAGCTGGGATCGGCCAGCCTGGAGGTGCGAATGGGAGCGATCTAACGCCCTCGAACGGATCATGGCCGACTCCGCACGTGACCACCCGACCATTGTCGAGGTGATCGCAGCCTTCGCCCGCGGACGCGCCACGACCGAGCCAGACTCCTGGGAAGACGCAGTGCCCCCATCCCGAGGAGGTTGCTCAGCGTCAGGCGTTCATCGTGCCGGTAATCGAGCCGGACGATGTGGGTGGCTTGGGTGTCAGACGGCGATCGTCTCCTCGAAACTGCGGCACTCGGCGCAGGGCGAGGCCGCGGGGTGGCACTAGTGAGTAGCGTTGTACATGGCGATGATGGCGTCGGGGATCGGCCCGTGGTCATTGACCTGGAGACCGGTGTCTTTGGCCCATGACCGGATGGTCTCGATGCGTTCGGACGCCTGATCGCCGGGTTGGTCGGTGAGCGGGGGAGTTGGGAGGCGCCAGAACCTGGCGACATATAGCTCGGTGCCTTCGGCCTGCTCCCATTCGTCGTCGCCGGGCGCGACGTGACGAGCATAAAGGTCCCTTTCCTTAGCGGCCATGGCGGCGCGTCGGTAGCCGAGCAGGTGCAAGTGATACCGGCCGGCAGGCAGCTCGAACACGCCTGGTTGCACCCCGGCGGTGGTCGCCATTAACCCGATCGAGCCAGCTTTCACCTGGAACTCCAGCCGGGTCTGTACCTCTGGCTCGTTTCCTTCGTCGGTGACATCACCGGGCGGGGCGTCGGTCCATAGTTCGAACCGGATGCCCGGTGAGGGAAGCTGGCACCTGGGGTAGATGTGCACCGCCGCGGAAGTCGCGGCGAACCAGCCTTCAGAACGTGTCGGTTCCGGGTGATCGTAAGCCTCGTCGTAGAAGCCGAACATGCCGTGACCGGTCGTGGCGATCACGCTGGCATCGGCCAGTAACCTGTGTTCCATCGCCTTCCTCCTTCAGGATTGGCCATCTCCCTCAGGGGAGCGGCCAGCAGGGGTGTGAAGGCGTTGCGCACTCACACCCCTGTGACCATCATGCTGAGCTACGGCGGGCACCGCTACTCAACCTTGATGAAGAACTCCTGTTCCTCGGAGATTCGGTCCCAGTCGTACCAGGCGCCAAGTAGCTCGCCGGCTTTCTGGTTTTCCCGCCAGTAGACCGGCTCGGCAGAGAACATCAGTTTGTACTGGTCTCCATCGGTCTTCCAGCGAGCAGCACCCTGGTAGGTTGAGGCGAAGGGGTACTCATCGCACTCTTGCACCGGCCTGCCCTCCGGGTATTCCGGCGGGTATTCGATGGCCTCGTTCCAGCGTGGGAAGTAGGGGTTACAGCCCCAGGCCTTGGCGTAGTACCGGTTGCTGTCTACCCGCTTTTTGTTTCTGTTGTCTTCGTAGTAGTTGGGGACTAGTCGCGTCAGCGGATTGCCGATCTTCTTGCCGGGCAGCTGCTTGTCAGAGAACGGGGGTTTGGTCTCTTTGGGCTTGTCCAGAGCCTGCCACAGATGCTCGGCGACCGCCTTGTAGCCGGTGTTGTTCGCCCGGCTGAACCGCAGGAACGGATCGACCACGGTGAAGATCGAACCTCGTTTGGCCTTTTGGTTGTACCAGGACGAGTCGAATCGGATGCTCGTTCCGACGTGTTCCTCTAGCTTGGCTCCCGGGTATCCGGGGACCTCACCGATAGAATGGACGACCACGTCACCACGGACGAACTGGTCGCCGTGCTGCTGCCCGGGTGTTTCGGCCGGTGAGGTGAACTCGACATAGGCGCTCGGATCCGCCTCCCATCGCGAGACCACCTTGGTGGTGCCCCCATTGGGTTTGCAGTTGCTGAGGGGCTCGTTGGTGGCGCACCACATGGACAGACTATAATTGGCTGCCAGCTTGCCGTGGATCACGCAGACATCAGGCCGCTGTGGGTCGCAAGCTTTGGCCGTCGACTCGGTCGCGTAGTCCCGCCTGCACCAGGAGAAGTGGTTCTTGGTCCAACCTCCGATGTCGTCGGCCTCGTCATTGGCGGCGCATTCGGACGGGGTAATGTAGTCGTAGTCGTTGGACTTAATCTTGTCCTGTACGTCATCGGCATCGGCCGTGTAGGTGGCGCCTTTGCGTCTGGCTTCCTGCTTCACCTCTTGCGGCGACTTCGGATCTGGCCCGCGACGGACCTGCTGGTTCTCGTTGTCCAAGGAGACCGTGGTGGTGGATTTGATCCAGTCGCTGCGGGGGGTAGGCGTAGCGGAGGCGGGAGTCACACCCACGGTCAGCGACTGGTTTCCGCCACAGTACTGGCGCAGCAGCCCGTTGATGTTCTCGTTGGTTCCGCGCTGCCAGGGGCTATGGGGGTCGGCGAAATACACCTGCAGCCCGGTGTCACTGGTCAGCTCGGTGTGCTGAGCCATCTCCTTGCCGCGGTCCCAGGTCACCGACCGGCGCAGGGACCCGGGCAGCGTGGTGACCGCTGAGGTGATGGCCTCTCGCACGGCCTCAGCACCCCGGCCGGCCAGGGCCGGGCCGTTGTGCACGCGCGGGTGGATGCCGTAGCCGTCCATGCGGGGCAGGTGCAGCAGCATCGTGAACCGCGTCGTCCACTCGACCAGATTCCCGATCGCCGACCGGTTCAGACCAATGATCAAATCTCCTTCTCAGTGTCCTGCCACTGTGTGGTTCTCGGCCTCCAGAGGACGGTTTCCGATCGTCACCTGCGCGGTGACCGTGCCATCACAGCGCCGCCGGGCGCGGGCGCGGGGCACCCGAAGGGCCTTGCCGGTGCGCAGGCAGGCGACGAGTTCGCGCTGCAGAGCGCCACGGCCGTTGATGTAGAGCGCTTGATAGATCGCCTCATGGGAGATCCGCATCGCCTGGTCATCGGGGAACTCCACACGGAGGCGATGGGCGATCTGCTCCGGGCTCCACGAGCTGGCCCAGCGGCGGTCTTGCCGACGCGGGCGATTCCGGCCGTTCCATCGGGTGGGTGGTCCTTGCGCGACCGCGCCGTCGCAAGTACGGATCACCCCGGCCAGGCGCTCCTGCACGTAACCGCGAAGCCTGTCGTTGGCGACCAGCTTGGGCGTCTTTGGGCCTGCACGCTCGCCGGTCGCGATGCCACTGCGCGGCCACCGCCCGATACTGCATGAGTGCTGGACCCGCTCGAACATCTGGATGAGCCCAGCTCGGCGTTTGTCCAGAACGTCAATGAACGCGCCGCTCAGATCGCTGGTGACCTGGAAGCCGCGCAGGCCAAGCTGCGGGAACTGCGGAGTATGGTGCCACCGCGCCCGTGCCCCGAACTGCTGGATCTGCTGCCCGTTGGGACGATCGATCTAGGGCGCGTCCCCGCACCGGTTCTGCGGCGGCTGTTGGACGTGTTCCGGCTGCGGATGCGCTATGCCCGGAAGACCGGTCTCGTGGAGTGCGAAGTCACGATCACGTCCGAGATCGTGGGAACCCAGCGAGATGCAGCGGTTGCGGCGATCGGTGGTGATGGAACAGAATCGCGCGCCGGTTTGCGTGGTACCCCCTAGGGGGTACAACAAGCATGGGCGCACCCCCGCCGTCCACGTGCCCGCCGGGCAACTGATGATCACTCGTAGATTCGGCGTCGGCGATGCCCACGAGCAACACCGCTAACCGTGATGGGTGTTCGCCTGGCCACCTACTGCGTGTCCATCGAGGCGGCTATGGCCGACCGGTCCTCACGTCCGCGCCGCACTCTTCGCTTGGCAGCCGAAGCCGGACAACCTGTCGGATGGCCGCTGGTGGCGGCAGCCGCTGTGATCGGAATGTTCGCGGCGCTGGCGGTGGGTGGCTGGCCTGCGGGCGCTTTACTCTCCGTCCAAGCGTCAAGATCCGCGGGGCCAATGGGTCTGCTGATCTCGCTAGAGCTGTTCCGCTGGAGACGTAGATGACTGGGCTTCAGCGCCGCGGCAGGCCGCGGCGTTGCCCGGACGAGATCCTCGAACATGTCTTCGCATTACGCCTCCAAGGGGCGTTGCTGCTCGAGATCTGCGACAGCCTCAACGCCGAGGGTGTACACACACCGGGAGAGGGACCGCGGCGGCACCTCTCTCACGCCTCCCGTCTGTTGGACACGATCGACGCCAGGACTCTTGCCGAAAAGCGCGCCACCGGGGTGAAATCGGACCATCAAAAGCGAGATCATCTACCTCTGTGAAGAGATTCGAACCACATCGTCCCCGGATTCGGCCACGCCTACCTCCGTGAAACGCTGAGGTCGCTGCCCGGCTGCATCGGAATAATACGCACGTTGTCGCCCAACCGTGACCCTTCTCGACGACCGCCGGCACCTGCGGACGTGACCCCGCCCACGACACACGCCTATCGGCCGCGGATCGGACGAAAAAGGCCCAACCGAAGTGGCAGCTTCGTGTGGATCCGATTCCGAAGCCTATTCGGGTTGAAACTGGACTGTTTCGACCGGCAAGAGCTTACTAAGCTCGTCCGTGCTTACCGGGTATCTCGCTTTCATGAGATCTGCATACGAACGGAGTGCCCTGCTGATCTGAGCCTTGGATCGTGGGGCTAGGTGGACGAGTAGCAGGTCGTACAGCAGCTGTGTATGATCTTTCCCGCTCGCCATTTTTCCTTGCTGGCGGCCTTCGGGTGTCTCGATCCACATTGCGGAAAAGGGTGCTTCAGAAATCTTCCAGTTCAGGGCAGAAAGCCGTTTCATCACCTCCTCCCAGGTCATCGTCTCCTGTTCGAGGATGTGCCGGACTACTCGCGCCACTTGCACCTGCACTGCTGGCCGCATGAACGGGTGGCCTGCCCCCTCCCTCCCCTTGGGGGCTCGTACGTCTCGGGGAGACTGAGCCGTCAGGTAACGCTTCTGCAGGTTTCCGCAGGCGTCCAGGAGATCTTGAATTCGTTCGGCGATGATTTCGTAGCTCTGGTCGAGGAGTTCGTCGTCTGCCCGCTGGTTCGACTCGTTGAGCGTGCAGGGAAGTTCGAACCCGATCTCTTTGACCACGTCGTACAGGACGCTGATCGTACTCCAAGCCGGACTGGAGGCTGAGATTGAGCGGGATGCGAGCACCAGTTCGCCCCCTTCTCCAACCTTGCTGAACACCAGCACGGCCTTGTCGCGGCTCACGAATGGATGTTCATCGAGGAGTTGGCGGGTAAGTATGGCAAAGCTGTCGTCCTCGTCAAGAGCGATGTTCTCTTGCAGGTTGGTGCTCTTGGCGTTGCGGTTGATGTTAGTGAACAATCTCCTTGTTCGGCGGCGCCCTTCGGGAGTATCGAAATGCGGTACGACGATCACGTTAATATCCTCGTTGCCCAGTTCGGGGTTTCGTTTGACGGCGTCTTTGATGGCTTTGAGGCGGTGTTGACCGTCCAGTGCGAAGAACTGCTGGGTGCCGTCGAAGGTGAGCACACCGAAATTGCGGTCCAGGCCTGAGAGTATTGCCTCGTTTTCGGCGTCCATCGTGACTTCGAGGTAGTTCGGGTTTCCACCCCATACCGCGATGATGATTGCACCGAGGAAGCGGTTCTCGTTGGTCAGAAGGTACTCGGTGATCTGGGCTGTGCGTGTGCCGACACCTCGCTGAATCATGGTGCCGAGGTCCTGGTTTCCTCCCAGTTCATGGGCGAAGCTGACTTCGCGCGCTACCTGGGCATAGCTCATGAGGCAGGAGAAGTAGGTCCAGTTGCCCACTTGTGCCTTGAAGGCGGGGACAAATGTTTTGGATGTCATTTGGGTGCCTTGTCGTCCAGAGTGCGTGTGGTCAGCTACGTTCCCGGAGTGCGGGTTGGGGGGTGGAGCTCAGACGGGCACGCAGCCTGGGACGGCTGCGGTTGTTGAGTGGGGGGTTGTACAGGTTGATCAATCGATTTTCGAGGTTCTGGATCTTGGATCCGTCTTCGACCGTCGCGAACCAGAACTCCAGAGGACGAAGGGCGAGATAGTACGTGAGGCGATCGGCACGTGTGGTTGGCGGTTCTTCCGTCCAGAGGCGCTCAGGATTGCCGCGGAGGTGCTTCTTGTAGTCCTTGAATCTGTTCCGGAGGGTGTTGCCGCGTTGGGCGGCTCCACCAGCCTGGCCGATGTAAAGGACCTGATGAAAACTTCTTCGTGACTCGTCGGCCATCGTCAGCTGGATCGCCGGGCACCACACGAACATGTAGAGACCCGCCTCGTGAGGAAGGGAATCGGCAAGGCTTTCGACCGCGATGGCGCGTTCCCATGGGGAAGCGTGAACAGTCAGGTCGTCCTGTAAGACCTTGTGGGCTGGGATATCAAGCATCATGGCTATGCCGAGCTGGAGGTTCAGAGCAGGGCTCGCCTCGGCGCGATGTCGGATGACAGAGCGCTCGTGCGCGTTGGGTGATGCCATACCTCAAGGCACTCCGGCTACGGTGGCGGCAGGAGTGTCATCTTTACACAGGTGCCTGACCCTTGAGGTGGAATATCCACATTTGGCCTTGCTGGTGGTATGTGATCACCAGCAAGGCCCGCGACAGCTTGCGGCCATGGTCAGAGATGGCAGACTGAGCAGCCGGCTTCGTCGTCGTCGGTGTCGAGTGCTTCTGAGAGGACATCCAGGAGCGGGCGGTTCGGCTTGATGCGCTTGGCGGCGCGTGCCATGGCCGCCTCGTGTCTGGACCGGATCTCCTCGCGGCGGTCGATCAATTCATCCAGGGATTCCCCTTGGGACCAGGTGTACTTGCGCCCCTGCATGGCTGTCTCTTGGTAGCGGACCTTCTCCTCGTAGGCCACTGCTCTGTCGAACAGCTCGGGATGGCGATCCTTGAGGCCGACCCACTCGTGTTTGCGCTGGAAGAAGCAAAAGTAGCAGCCGGAACGAGTGCGCCATTCGTAGTAGGCGGGCAGGCCGACACCGGCCTCGTCGAGGATGCGCATGACACCGTCTTTGTCGATGCCGTCATCTCGGAAGGGGAAGATAGCCTTGATGTTGGGCTTGGTGCTGACGTAGCCGAGGCGGTTCTCATCGGCGCGGATGGCGACGTAGGAGACGACTTCGTCGTCGCCGACCCATTCTTCCAGGGGCTTGATCTTCAGGTTCTTGGTGCACCAGCGCATCTGGGGTGAGGGGAGGGTGCCCTGGTAGACCTCCATCCAGTGGTCGAAGTCGCGATCGGAGTTGAGGCGGGCGATGGGTTTGCCCAGGGCCGCTTCCAAGCGGTTGAGGTACTCGTAGGTCTCAGGCAGTTCCGCGCCAGTGTCACAGAAGAAGTACTCCATGTTCGGGACGCGGTCGCGCATGTAGATGGCGAGGGCGGAGGAGTCTTTTCCACCGGAGATGCCTAGGACGTGCCGGACAGGCCTGATGGGGCCGATGTCACCTGTCATGGTCACTTGCTCCTCTCTTGCCGTCGTGGTGTTGGGTCGGCCACGTGCTCGGTGAGGGCGGCGAGCAGGATGCGGGCACCGTCTTCGCCGAGCGAACCTTGAGCTTCTCGCAAGACTCGGACAGTTAGGGCCTCTGCATCCTTTCGGATGTTCTCCGGAATGTAGAGGAGGGTGCGGTGTTCGTCCCCGTCCTCGCTGGTCAGGGTCAGGAGCCGCGTCTCAAGTGCACCTTCTTGGCCGCTGGCGCGGGGCCGGTTTTGGTACATGTGGCTCACGCGATCGAGCGTGGCGGCCATCTCCTGGACACGCTGCGGGAACATGGTGGCGTCCTTGTCAGACCAGTCTCCGAGCGCCGAGTTGGCCAGCCGTACGACCAGGGGGTCGAGCCAGTCATCGTCCGGGAGCGTCTCGTTGAGCGCGATGGCCACGAAGCCCCGTAGTTCCGTGCTCAGGGAAACGTCGGCGAAGCCGCTCAGACGGGCGGCGAGCCCGCCACGTAGCTCGGCCAGTGTGGCGGGGAGGCGGAACTCCGCGGCGAGAGTCTGGATGACATCGTCGCGGAGTGTTTGGTCGCTGCGGGAAATCTCGTCGGCCGCAGCAGCGAGCCTGCGGGCGTATCCCTTGTTGCTGCGCGTGCTCCGTTTCGCCTCTGCGCTGATCGGGTCCAGCCCGAGAGCCTCTGGGAGGGCATGAAAGACCAGGTCGTCGGGGTCTCGGGCTACCTGGAGCGCGGAGCGTACGGCGAGGGCGTCGGCGCTTAGTCGCCGAGTGCGTCGGGCGTACGGCGAAAGAGTCATGACCCTTTCCAACAAGGCCCGGGCGACGGCGAGCAGGGCCGGATTGCGCAATGCCTGCGCTGGCGGAGTCTCCACCTTGAGTGCCAGGGACAGATCCTTGAGGACCGTCCGCCGAAGTCCCTCCCCGCCGGGGGCGAACTTCACGGCGAACCGATGTGGCGCCTTGATCAAGCGCTCGACAACGTCGGGGGACAGCCGGGGAATGTAGGAGCCTTCTTCGAAGAGGGCGACGTCATCATTGCGCACGATGAGTGCCGTGACGACGAGGAGAGGGACGGTGCCAGCCTTGACGCCGTAGGGCGGGATCATCACGGTGCGGAAGATCTTGTCGAGCCCAGTGCGGTCGTGTGCACCGGTGAGGGCGTCCTCCAGGGCCTTCCACACTGGCTGGGCGTGCGGGTGTTCGGGTCCGGGTCGGGAGAACCCGTACTCGAGCAAGGAGGTTGAGGAGTCGCCCTGGGGCAGATCCCTTCTTTCGCGGTGCAGGCCCATGTATGACAGGGCGCCGCTGTACATGGCCCGCTCGGCGGGATATTTCTGGATGTCCAGATGTTGGTAGCGTGACTTGAGCAGCATCGCTGTGAGTAGTTCGCGGCGGGCTTTGGCTGCCTGGCTGGTCAGCTCGTGGCGGCCGAGCATTTCGTTGCGGATGTGCGGCGATGCGTGGAAAACCCGGTCACAGGCGATCGAGGCGAGTCCACTGAGGCTGCGGCTCTCGATCACCTCGCCATCTTCTTGGGAGACTGAGGTGCCGGAGCGCCAGAGATACCAGGTGGCACGCTGGGTCTGTGGGTAGAACGCCGTGTCGAGGAGTTCCATCAGTTCTGCTTTGGCCGCGGTCGCGCGTTCCCTGACCTCCTGGCGTGCTACCGGATCCAGGATGCTGTCCAGCAGGAGTTCTTGGAGGGCGACGAAATAGGCGGCGACACGCAGTACGAGGTCGGGTTCCTGGGTAACGCCGAGGACTACCGGGAGTGTCGTATCGATCGTCGGGCGGTCCTCAAGGGTCCCGAGATGGAAGACCAGGAGCCCGTCGGCGTGGTCGCTAAGTTCGTCGGGGCCGATGAGCTTTTCGGTATCCGGGCCCGTGACACGGACGAACAAAGCGCGAAGCATACCCGTGACCTGGCTGTGCCGACCTGCGGCGACGGCCAAGGGCAGGTGCTCTCCGAGCTTACGGATCACAGCCGGGTTGTCGAGATGACTGGTGATCTCTTCGAGGCGCGCGTCGATGTCGACGTCGCTGCCTCGCCAGATCCGGAATTCTCCGTTGAAGCGGCGATGCACCAGCAGGCCCTGGTCAACCAGACTCTGCAACTGGCTCTCTAGCTCAGTGAAGCCATGCGAATCCGGTTCATCGCTGGGCTCGTGCAGCGCGAAGTAGATCATGCTAGCGGTCGCTCGTAGCGCGCCGTCGGAGTCGATCAGGTTCAGGATGCCGATGGTGCGCAGAAGTTCTTGGTCGGCTTGCGATAGCCCGTTGGCCTCATTGATGCGGGCGTCGATCTCGATCCATCGGCTCGCGTTGGTGGAGGCTAGCAGGGATGTACGGCCTGCGGCGATGAAGAAGTCGTACAGTTGCGCGGGCTTGATGGTGGCCGCGCGGTCCAGACTGCTTTGTGTGTGCAGAGCGAGCGAGCGGCGGACGGTGTGGGGTTCGTCGCTGTTGAGGAAGTTGGCGAGACTGCGGTCGTGCTGGCCGATCTGGGCGGCGAGGTTTGGAGCGGCGACCACTGTGAGGGGGTGAAGCGGGTACAGGTTCTCAAAGTGATTCGCTGTGAGGTCAGCGACGACATTGAGGCCCTGCTCGCGCCAGGTCGTTGCGGCCGCCTTGGCCTGGACGTGGATCAGTTCACGGTTAGGCTGGGAGACATCATCATGGCTGATTCGGCGTCGCATCAGCTCGATGGCGTCGCCGAGGTGAGGAACCAAGGTGATGTCCTCGAACCGGCCCTGGATCTTTGCCCACTCGCGAGTCTGCAGGTCACTTGACCGCACGGCGTAGTCCATGAAGGACATATGCTGCAAGGTCATCATGAATAGCCGCAGTCCCCGCTGGCCGGCGCTCATTTCCGCGAGTTCCTGCAGCAGGAACAGGTCGTCCCTGGCGGAGGCGAACTCACTGTGCCCGGCAAGGTGCTCGAGTGTTTTGCCGAACTCGTCGATCACCAGCAAGACCGGTTGCTGTTCACACAGGACCGTCACCGCGTGCAGGATGTGCTTGGGGGTAGCGGCGGGGTCAGCGCAAGCGGTGAGGACATCGCGGATTCCGTCGGGCTGATTCTGTCCCCAACCCCGACGGGCGGCGGTGTGCAACGCGCGTGACAGGGTGGCAACGAGCGGCTCTCGTCGCGCAGTTGCCACGGCTCCCAGGAAACGGGCGTCGCCTGTCAGCGCGTCACGATAGGTGGTCAGGCGTTGGGCTAGGTTGCTGCTTGTCGCATCCAGGGCCATCTCAGCCTGGTTGCGGCGCCGGTCGTCGCTGCCGAGGAGCGCATCGATGATGTTGGCCAGTGTGGACTTTCCCGAGCCGTAGGGGCCGGTGAAAGACCATGACCGGGTGCGGCCGAGGTCACCGAGGGCGCTGGCCAGCCGTTCGAGCGCGTCGATGGCGCGAGCCCCGATGTAAGGGGAGTGTAGGTCGTCCTCGACGTCGCGCTCCAGGTTTGTCGAGCGCATCCGGGAACCGATGAGCGTGATCCCCTCGGGATACTGCGGTTCTCCTGGGACGGTGGAGGGGGCGTCGTGGCGTGCGGGGGCCGCGCTGGTCACGCGTCCTCCTTAGCGTCGATGGGCAGTTGCGGGTCCTGCGTCGTGGGGCCGAGTTCGCGTTGCTTCGCATCGGCGAGTTGCGGGTACTTCTGGCCCCACTCATCCCGTGTGGGAAAGTCGCTACTACTGCGGACTTGGTCGTACTGCTCATCGAGGATGTCCCAGGCCAAGGCGAAGGGATCGGCCATGTACGACAGGCGCCGCTGGCCCACGGCTTCGGTGATCTGAATTTCAGGGTGGGCACCGGCAACCTGTTCCAGCGCGGCGGCGATGACAGGTTCCCGCACCCGGAATGCGCGACCAGGTGAACCGGCCTCGTTCGCGAGGCGCGCCAGGGAGACGGAGGTGCTTCCACTGGTCTTGGCTGCGGCGTAGTCCAGGCAGGCGTAGGCGATAATCCTCGCCGGGAGGGACGTGCGAGTGCCGGTGGTGAACTGCCATTCGGGGCTGCCTCGCTGCCCGACTTGTTCCAGCAGCCCCAGTTCACGGAACGGACAGGCGAGAAGATCTTCGAGTGCGCCGGGGGCACCTGCCTTGCGCTGGGCGGGAACGTACATCTTGGCGAGGCAATCAACGTCCTTGGCGATCGAGGACTCGACAGGCGCCTCGGGGAATGACAGGTTCACGTGACGCACGATGAGCTGGGTCAGATCCGGCAAGGTGAATCGGGAGAAGGGCGCAAGGTGGAACGCCACGTACCACGACGGCGCCCAGCCCTTGGCTCCGGGACGGGAGCTGAGTAGCCACCAGTGCAGCAGCCAGAGGCTTCCTGGCTCCTCGAGGTATGGGTCGGCTCCGTCCTCGTCGAGTAGCCACCGCGCCTCCCATGTCGGGTAGGCGTACATCGCGCGGGACGTCGTACCTTCACGGCTGCGGGCTTCGCGGGTGAGTTTGAATGCCCGCGACCAGTACCTCATGGCGTTCACCATGTTCTTGCCGACCCCGAGCATGACCGGGGCGTCCTCGGCGAGGAACACCTCGGGATTATCCCTCACCTGCATGTACGCCTTGTGGAGCCACCCGAAGCGCGGCGCGAAGGTCTCGTGTCGCGCGAACTGGAAATGGGCGACTCCAGCGAGCCGGCTATCTGACATGCGAGGATTCTCCGTGTCCGTTTCGGGGGTTATTCACACTTGGCGGGTCAAACTGGCGCAGAAAGCGCAGCCCGCACTTTGCGTACGGCGCGGATCGCGGAGGTGACGGCCTGAGTAACGTCGGGGCCGGTGCTGCCGGGTCCCATGGAAAATCTCACGGTCGCCTCAGCCTCCTCTCTGCTGCGCCCCATCGCCAGAAGTACATGGCTAGGGCCCGGCGCACCGGATGAGCAGGCACTTCCCTCCGAGGCCGCGACGTCGGGCATCGCAGCGAGCACAGCGTCAGCGGGCGCCCCCGTAAAGGTGATGCTGGTGACGCCGGGGAGCCTGCGGGCGGCCGTCCCGTTGATTCGACAGTCGTCGATTTGCTCAACCAGGGCGGTCTCCAGCGCGTCACGCAACTGCGCAACGCGCGTGCTCTCATCGGCCATGCCGTAGTGGGCCGCCTCGGCGGCTGCTCCCGCGCCCGCGATCCCGGGGACGTTTAAGGTGCCCGCTCGCCAGCCGCGTTCCTGTCCCCCACCGTAGATGAGCGGATGGTGTGGGAGCTGAACGCCGCGCCGCACGAACAAGGCGCCCACCCCCTGTGGGCCGCCGAACTTGTGTGCTGAGAGCGACAGTAGATCGACATCGAGGACTGCGAGGTCGATCGGCAGTCGGCCGACCATTTGTGTCGCATCGGTATGCACCAGTGCTCCGGCCGCGTGGGCCGCCTCCACGATCGGGCCCAGGTCAGTCAGGACGCCCGTCTCATTGTTAGCGGCCATCAGTGAAACGAGGGCCGCACCGCCCTCGGCCAAAGCGCAGTGAAAGGCATCCCGGTCCAAGACGCCCTCGCCGTCAACCGGCACCAGCCGGAGTAGGTCGGACTGCTGCCTAGTGAGGTGCTTGGCGGTTTCCAGAACAGCAGGGTGCTCAACCATGCTCGTGACGATGGCCCCGCCCGCGCTGAACGCTGCGCGTAGGGCAAGGTTGTTCGCTTCGGTGGCCCCCGAGGTAAAAATGAGCTCGCCGGGTGAGCAACTGAGCAGTTCCGCAAGCTGACGACGCGCGACCGTCACGCGTGCAGCGGCTTCGTGACCTGAACGATGAGTACTTGACGCGTTGCCTGCCTCTCGCATCGCGGCGAGCACTGCCTCCATGGCCTGAGGGCGGACAGGGGCGGTTGCATTGTAGTCCAGGTACGCCAGGACTGAGTCGCCTGCCGGTTCGACCATGTCCCCACCTCCGCCGAGCATGTTCCCTCTCGCAAAGCTGGTGACAAGTCTTCAACTCGAGGTCACTTCCACCAGCTCACGTCCGTGATCCTAGCCTGCCCCACGGCCGCACGTGTAGAAATGGCGGTTTGCCCACTTCAGAGCGAGGTTCGTGCCCTGCCCCAAGGAACCCGACGATGACCTAGGCAAATAAGCGCTCAGTGACGTGGGGTTGTTGACATGCGATGGCCCACGGGGCTCCGCAGGTGGCGAAAACGGGCGTCCTGCCACTTGGAGATTGCAGGTAACGGGCCGTCGCGCAACTGCGTGACGGCCCGTTGGCGTGCGAGAAGTGGTAGTTCACGCGAGGTATCTGCCTCAGTGTCCGAGTCGGGTGAGCTAGTGTCGGCAGGCTGTCGTTTCACCTGACAGAGCGGATTGTCTCGGATGGCTGCGAGCTGTCAGCACAGAGGCTAGGGTCAGTTCACGCCTTAGCGCATGGCGTAGGCGCGGGTCGGGGAAGTACGGGCAAGGAGCAAGATTGCAAGTCGCTTCGGTGAACGATGCACGTGCCCCGCAGGTGGTGCCGACAATATGTTGATCGACTCGCCGGGTCTCTCCTTCCGAGCAGTCCTTGATATCGCCCCCCTAGCCTACGTTCGGCGTCTTCTTGGCGATCATGTCTGCGCATTGCTGGACCTGATACACGAGGAACATGGGGAGGATGTCCTTCGTGGGGTCGCGGCCTCAGCTGTCTCCGTGGATCGCTTGGTCGGCGACACCGATGAGCGCGCGCAACTCCTGGATCTCCTGCCCAAACCTAAACGAGCTGAGCTCGCCGAACGGCTTGGTAGTGATGGCTCTGCCGAGCCCGGCACCTTCCTTGCGTCCCTCGCTTGGACGGCTGATCAGCGCCGAACGCTCCTGGGCTTCCTCGGCCTGATCGTCGACCGGGCTCCTGAGCCTCCCGCGTCCTTCCGGAGTTCCAGTACTGCGACATATCCACTGTTCCCGCATCAGCGGTTCGCTGCCAGCAAAGTCCGGCAGCTGCTATACAACGGCGAGCGGAAAACGGTGCTGCACCTTCCAACAGGTGTCGGCAAAACCCGCACCGCCATGAACGTGATCTGCGATCACTTGCGGCAGTCGGAGCCCTGCGTCGTTGTCTGGCTGGCGCGGGGGCGGGAGCTCCTGGAGCAGGCGGCGCTGGAGTTCGAGCAGGCTTGGAGCGCTCTCGGTAATCGCCAAGTCATCGTCCGGCGTATGTGGGGTGAAGCACCCGCTGACATCGACGGGTTTACCGATGGCTTGGTGGTCCTCGGTCTCGACAAGGCGACGGCTGCGGCCAAAGACGACCCGGTATTCCTGGAACGTCTCGCCTTGCGCACAACGCTCACGGTGTTCGATGAGGCTCATCAGACGATCGCCCCCACCTACCGCAGGACGGTCGATGCTCTCACTCTCCGTAGCGACTCGAGCTTGCTGGGGTTGACCGCGACACCGGGCCGGACATGGCAGGACCTTTCCGAAGACGGACGTCTCGCCGATTACTTCGCCCGCCGGAAAGTGATGCTGGAGATCGACGGCTACGACAATCCTGTCACCGCTCTCATCGAACAAGGGTATCTGGCCCGGCCTGAGTTCCGAACTGTCGCTGCCGACTCCGGGATGAAGCTCAGTTCCCGGGACCAGCAGGCGCTTGCGACGTCCTTCGATATCCCTGATGCCCTTATCACGCAGCTCGCCGAGAACACGCAATGGAACCTGCAGGTCGTACGCACGATCCTCGATCTCAGTGAGCAGCACCGCCGGATCCTGGTCTTCGCCGCTTCCGTGGCGCACAGCAGGCTGATCGTCGCGATCTTGTCGATATTCGGCCTAAACGCAGACCAGATCACCGCCGAGTCATCTACACGGCACCGCGCCCACGTCATCAAGAGATTCAAGTCACCGGGACCTCGGCCGATGATTCTCTCGAACTACGGGGTCCTGACAACCGGTTTTGACGCTCCCGCAGCCAGTGCGGCCGTTATCGCCCGTCCCACCCGCTCTCTGGTCCTCTACAGCCAGATGGTCGGGCGCGTCATCCGTGGCCCCAAGGCCGGCGGCACACCCACGTGCGAGGTTGTCACCGTCGTCGACCCCGCGCTGCCGGGCTTTGGGGACGTGGCGGAGGCATTCACTAACTGGGAGGATGTATGGGGGGAACGATGAAGTCCAAATACTCGATCGTCACCTCTGACCTGACGGTCAAGGCTCTGCAGGACAGTGGATACAAGTCAACGGCGCATGCCATAGCAGAACTGATCGACAACGGCATCGAGGCCGACGCCGACCTCGTCGAGTTGTTCGTTGTCGAGTCCCTCGACCGTTCCTCTCAGCGCGCCCGCCATCGAGTGGAGAAGATCGCCGTACTCGACAACGGCACCGGCATGGACCCCGAGACACTACGGCAATCACTCCGCTTCGGAGCCGGCACCCGTCAGGAACGCAAGGGCATAGGGCGATTCGGCGTAGGTCTGCCCAACTCCAGCATCTCCCAATGCGACCGCGTCGACGTTTGGTCCTGGCAAGCCGGACCGGACAACGCGTTGCATACTTACCTTGATCTAGCCGAGCTCCGCAATGGTCTGGAAGAGGTCCCCGAACCCAAGCCAGATGCTCTTCCCGTCGACTGGCAGACCCTCGCCGAGGGGCTTGGGACCTCCGGAACCCTCGTCCAGTGGACACAACTGGAGCGTGTCCAGTGGCGCGGGGCCGACGCCACTCTGGCCAACACCGAACGGCTCATAGGCCGCATCTACCGTCGCAAGATCACGCAGGGCACGCGGGTAAGGCTGGTGCCCGCACGCGGCTGGGCAGAACTGCCGGGTGCGCGCGACACCAAGCCCAACGACCCTCTGCATCTGACTGCACCGAGCTCAACGCCTCCACCATTCGATACCAAGCCGATGTTTCGCCCGTTTGGCGCCGGCAACGTCGGCGAGGTCGGCGAGGAGCGTTTCATGGTCAAGGGAGCGGACGGAAAGAAGCACGCCGTGCATGTGCGCGCCTCGGTCGCCGTGGACGCCGCCCGGCGCCCTGATATTGAGGGCGAGGAGTGGCCCGCCGATATCTCCTCCAGCCTCAAGCCCGGCGACACCCCCTGGGGCAAGCACGCGAACAGGAACCTCGGCATCTCCTTGATCCGCGCTGATCGCGAACTCGACCTCGACACTGGATGGACGAACTCCTACGACCCGGTCGAGCGATGGTGGGGTGTAGAGATCGACTTCCCCCCTGCTCTCGACGAGGTCTTCGGCGTCACCAACAACAAGCAGTCGGCGACCATATTCTCCGCGCTCGCCCACTTCAGGTGGCGGGAGGAGGCCGCCGGGCTCTCGTGGGAGGAGTTCCGTGAGGAACTCCGTGAGGAGGGGGATCCCCGGCTTCCGCTCATCGAGATTGTCTACTACATCCGCGAGAAGTTGCTCGGTCGGCTGCGTTCCCACCTCGAGGACCAGACCCGCGGCACGGGCACCAGCCGCAAGCGCCACGAGCAAGTAGAGAATCAGGCAGAGGAGGCGGTCAAACGGCGCCGGGCGGAGACCAAACCAAGCCTCACCGACAGCCTCGCCAAGACAACCACGCCCGAAGAAAGCAAGCAGACGCAGCTACACAGCCTGGTCGAGACCCACAAGTACAGCAAAGCCGACGCCGAGCGGATCATCGAGGAGACCTTCTCTCGCGGGAAGCACACTCGCCTGCTCACCAGCCGCAACGCGGACTCGCCGGCCTTCTTCAACATCGAGTTCATCCCCGGTCTGCTTCAGGTCGCGCTCAACATGGACCACCCGGTCTACAGCGACCTAATCGCCGTGCTTGATAAGGACTTCGAGGGCGCAAGTCGGGACGAGCTCATCGACCGGCTCGTTGCCGCCGCTAACGCCTTCAAGCTCCTGCTCCTGTCCTGGGCACGATTCGAGGACGAACAGCCCGAAAAGCCGCGTACGCGCGCTAAACAGATGCGGCAGGACTGGGGTCGGATCGCATCCGAATTTCTCGGTGCAGACAGTGAGGATGACGAGGACGACGAATAGTGGCGCATGACCATGTGTGGGAGCAGATCAAGCATCTGCTTGCGGGTGCATCCGAGCGCGTCGTCCTGGTCGCCCCGTTCATCAAGAAAGAAGTGTTCAAGGCCGCGCTCGATATTGTCCCTCCTGACGTCAGAGACATTAGGTGCGTCACCCGGTGGTCCGTGGCGGAGGTCGCGGCTGGCGTCTCAGACCCCGAGATCGCCGAGATCGCCGCAGCCGATGGGCGACCACGTATCGACCTATGTCACAACCTGCACGCCAAGCTGTACATTGTCGACGACCGCTGTCTCGTCGGATCGGCCAATCTCACTGACATGGCCACTGGTCGCATATCGATTGCCAACATCGAACTGCTCTTGAGCGTCGATACGACCCACTCTGAGGTGCGGCGAACACTCGATGCCATCGAATCCTTGTGCGTGGAAGCGTCCGTGGACCTCGCGCGCCAAATCCGCGCGCAAGCCGAGCTGATGCGCAGCGATGAGGATGCTCCCCAGGTTCTGGTAGCTGGGCAAGGTGGTGTTAAAAGGGGGTGGCTGCCGGAAACGCGCAATCCCCAACGGCTCTACGGGGTGTACCGCGGCAGGCACCACAACATCGGCAGTGATGTTCTCGCGGGAGTACTCCGTGACCTCACGCATCTTGATATCCCGCCTGGTCTGCCCGAGCCGGCCTTTGCTCAGGCCGTCCTTGCCGGTCTGCGATCTATCCCCGAGATCAAGCAACTGTTCGATGTGGGTAGGCTGAACTTGGAAGACGTGAAAAGGCAGGTAAGCAACAACGACGGCATGACCGAAGAGCAGGCCCAACGCGCCGTGGAAACTCTGGCCCAGTGGCTGAATCACTTCTACGACGTCCACCTAGTGCCAGTCGGCCCATGGGAGATCCGCGAGGGACGAGAAATCACTTGAGCCGTTGCGCAGATCAACAGCACGCCAGCCTATCCCGTTCGCCCTCTCGCCCCGGTAAGCATCTCCCAGTCCGGGCGGCAATCTCGTTCTCAGTTCCGCGCCGGTGACCGGGGGGCCCAGTCCCTATCCGAGGGCACCGTCGTTAGCGATCGCCATGGTGATCTAGGGCTCTCGGCGCGGATCCGGCCAGTGAGGGGTCTTCCGGTACGCGCGTATTCGGCCGGTGAAGGGCAGCTCAATGGTGCCCCGCTTTTCGGAGTGCCTTCGCCCGTCTAACGCCGACCTCGTTACTGATGACCAGGATCGACTGCCGGGTGCCGCCATCCTCAGGGTTGAGCCGTATTACCGCCTCGGTGGTGAACACTGACCTACCGAAGAAATCGAAAATGACCGCGTTCGACACTGCTGCGATGCGCAGCCACCGCATCAGCACCTCGGTTTCCTTGCGGCCGCGCGGCCGGGGAGTCGCACCCGTGTCCCCGATGTCGTCCACGGCGCCCTCATCGATCCGGCGTGGTCGACCAGGGCGGTGGTCGGCCCCGGCAAGACGGTGGCGGGAACTCTGGCGCAGACCCGGAACCGCGTCCCGCAGCTGGCAGTGCAGGCTGGTCGACGCGACACCGGACTTTCACCAGCCGATCCTCGTTGCGGGGCTCGGGGCGCGAACGCCCGTCTACGCAATGCCCGGGACTGTCGCTGGCCTTGACTAACTGGAGCCCAACTGTGGGCCTTCGCCGTATCCCCCCTCTGCAGGCCAAGTGGGTTCAGGGCCGGTGGTCGTGCATCGTGCTCCTGATGATTTCGCCGACCCGCCGTCCGGCCGAGAAATCGAGAGTGCGGCGTCGACCCTGGCGGCTCCTTCTGTGCCGTCGAGATTGGCGGGCACGAGAGCCAGAGGAATGTGCATCTTGTTCGCTTGATCGTAAATGTCCGGACGGTATTGCAGAGAGATTTACCTTGCTGGCGCTGTGACATGTAGGCAAAGTGTCCATCCTGCAACTACTATCGCTCGGCGTTGCCGTCGCGATAAGGCACGCAAAACGATCACATGCTTGAAGGTGGGACTTGTCTGGTACTAGTGGGAGGGTGGCGCATCGGTTCTGCTGGATCGGTGTTGCGGTTGTGGCGTTGATTTGTTCGAGCTGCGGCGGTGGTCCGAAAGCTGTCGCCTTGCCCTCGGTGACCTATTCTGAGGCTCCACTGCCTTCGTCGACTGCGACGGAAAAGGATGTCGTGGCGTCCGCTTACACAAAGTTCGTCGCGATGCTCGAACGTGCAGATTCTCTACCTGCCAGGTCCCGTGAGCGGGAACTTGCGACCGTCATGGCCGATCCTCAGCTTTCGCGTGTGCTGCAACGTATCGACGAGATGAAGAGGCAACACATCGCGACTTATGGTCACATCATCGTTCATGTGAAGAGCGTTCAGCTAACTGCGAGTGGTGCCACTGTGTATGACTGTCAGGACTCCCGTGGCTCGGGACTTCTAAATTCAATCACACGTAAGAAAATCAATCGTGGGGTCCAGCAGGGGAACACAAAGGCGCTGCTTGTGAAGGGTTCTGACGGGCGGTGGCGGGTCAGTAAGTCCATTACCCTTGGTGAAGGGTGCTGATGGGTGGAAGTCGTTGCACCTGTGCTCGGGGTTAGTCTTATTGTTTCTACGTCCGTTGCTGCGCCACCTCCGCTGGATCCACTTCCGCCCGACGCGAACTCGTACAGCTACAACTACGGCGCCCAGGACGCCGGGGAGCCGACGAGCAGTGGGCATGCGCCTGTTGCTCCGCCGAGAGAGGACCACTCGGATGAGTCACAGGTTTCGAGACCTCGTAATTGCCGCGAACTGAGTGAGTACGTGCAGGTGATTTGCCCGTCAGCGGATGGGGGAGGCAAGGCGACAAAGGTCTCTCCGGCCGAATTGGCGTTGACCAAGTGGGCGCGTATGCCGATTCCGATTCCGGTGGTGCGGACGGCGCCGCCCCGCCGGAGGAGCGGGCTCGTGGGTCTGCCGGAATGGTTCTGGGTGACCAACGGGCATCCGTTGAGCGATCGAGTCGCAGCTCGGAACGTTCGGGTCGAGGTGACTGCTCGTCCGCAGAGCATGACTATCGCGCCGGGTCCTGGGGAGCAGGTCGTTCGATGCTCGGGATCTGGCACTGCGTATGACAAGTCACAGCCGGCGTCGTCGCAGCGGACCGATTGCTCCTACACCTTTGCCCGGTCTTCGTTGCATGAGCCTGGTGGGGCGTATCGGGTGCGAGTGACCGTGGTGTGGGGCGGCACGTGGCGCGGTTCTGATGGGTCTGGTGGTGCGCTTCCGCCGTTGAGTCGGTCGACGACTTTCCGGTTGCGAGTGGCCGAGGCACAGGCGCTTTACGGATGAGGGTCGGTATGAAATCGAGTGGCCGTGTGTTGCCGAGGCCCACCGCCTCCGAAGCCGGGAGCGGCACGGGTTCCGCATCGTCCAGGCGTTTGGCGCGGCAACGTCGCCCAGGAGTGGTCGCGGCAGCGGCGATGTTGCTGGTGCTGGCTGTGGCGACCAACGTGTACTTGTTCCGCTCATCAGGTGACCGCGTCTCAGTTGTCAGGGTGGCGCGTGATGTCGCGGCCGGGCACCAGATCACCCAGGCTGATCTTGACAGGGCCAGCATCGCGATAGCGCCGAGTGTGACGGTGATTCCCGGCCGTCAGCTCGAACAGGTCGTGGGGCGGCGAGCTGCCGTGGGACTGCGAAAGGGAACGCTCCTGGCGACGTCGCAACTGACGACGCAACAGAGTCCTGCGGCGGGACAGGCGCTGGTGACCGTGCCGTTGAAGGCCGGTTCGATGCCGCCGGGGCTGGCTCCGGGCTGGAGAGTCCGGTTGGTGTTCACCTATGGCGATCAAGGCCAGGAGCCCGTGACCGGCGCTCCGCTAAGCCGCGTGCAGACCACTGCTCTCCGGGATGTCGCCGCAGTGGTCGATGAGGTGGACGGGCCGGATGCCGAGGGCGCGATGACGGCGTCCTTGATAGTGCCCGATGCCGACAGCAGCGTTGTTGCGCGGCAGGCGGCCGCCGGGATGGTCGTCCTCGTTGTGACGGAAAGGCGCGGCTAAACATGGCGCTGTACTGCGTTGTCTCGCCGGGAGGATCGCCGGGCGTCACCACTACCGCGTTGGGCATGGCCATGACGTGGCCGAGCGAGGTGCTGCTTGCCGAGTGCGACCCGATGGGGCGCCGTGTACTGCCGGGTTTCCTGGCCGACCGACTGCGGGAGTCTGTCGGCCCGGGGTTGCTTGGCTTGGCGATGGCTGCCGAGACCGGGCCGAATTCTCGCCTTCCGTTGGACGACTATGTGATTCCTATTCCGGGAGCGGACTCCGCGACGCTTCTGCACGGTGTTCGCGATCCTCGACACGGGGTGCGGCTCGAGGCGTTGTGGGGTCGGTTGGGCGAAGTACTGGCCTCGCGGCAGGGTGATGTGCTCGCCGACCTCGGGCGAATCGGCGGCCGGGACACACCTGATGCCTTGCTGCGGGTGGCGGAGACCGTAGTCATGATCTTGAGGCCGACGTTGACACAGGTTGATGTCGCCGGACCACGGCTCGACGCTCTGACGGACCTGTTGGGCGATCGCACGACCGTCGGACTGTGCCTGGTCGCGGATGGGCCGTACAGCGCGGCGGAGGTCGAACGCGTCCTCGGGAAGCCGGTGATGGCTGAGCTGCCTTGCTCGCCCGCCGACGCCCGAGTCCTCTCAGATGGTGCTCGGCCTCGAAGGACCTTCAAGACTTCGCTGCTGCTGCGGTCGTTCAAACGCCTGGGCCGGCGTATTCGCGCTACGGCCGACTCTCGGCCCACCGACACCGGAGGCGAGAGCGGGGCGGTTCTAGCCGGTATTGCTGCCACCGCTGGGGATGACCGGTGAGCGCGCCGGGATGGACCTTCACCAGGCCGGAGGGAGCCCACCATGCGGCCCTTGTGTCCACTGGGGCGACGCCGCCGGATGAAGCGGACGACGCGAGCGTATGGGCGGCGGTTCGAGAGGTTTCTGCGCAGCTCGTTGACGTCCTGGGGGATGGCGTTGATCGGATACGGGCACGGCAGTTGATCGATGCGCAGGTTCAGGCGTGGTCACATGGGCTGATGGCGTCCGGTCGGGTGATGTCGGCTGAGGCGTTGCGTAGGGTCGCTCGGCTAGTCTTTGATCGGCGGTTTGGACTTGGGCCGCTGCAGCCGTACTTGGATCGCTCCGACGTGGAGAACATCGTCGTCAACGGCTGTCGGCAGACCTGGATCAGCTACACCGACGGCACCAAGCAACCGGGGCCGCCGGTCGCCGAGACCGATGACGACCTCGTCGAGTGGGTTCAGCTGCTGGCGCGCCGGGGGAACACCGGCCGGGAGTTCTCCCATGCCTCGCCGCTGCTGGATGTCGCGCTCGCCGACGGAGTGCGGCTGGCCGTGGTGGGCTGGGTGTCCAGGCGCCCGCATCTGGCGATCCGGGTACATCGGCTGGTCGATGTCACCCTGGGGCAGCTCACCGAGCTCGGAACCCTGACCAAGCCGCTGGGTGCGTTCCTGAAAGCGGCGACCCGGGCTCGCCGCAACATCATCGTGTGCGGGGAGGTCAACACCGGTAAGACAACGCTGGTGCGTGCGTTGGCCAACGAGATCCCGCCCGAGGAGCGGGTCATCACGTTGGAGAGCGACTTCGAGCTGTTCCTGGACGACCCACGGTTGGCGCATCGGCACCATGACGTAGTCGCCTTGGAAGCCCGGCAAGCCAATGCCGAGGGCGCGGGCGAGGTCCGGTTGCAGGACCTGGTGCCGGCGTGCCTGCGCCTGAATCCCGACCGGGTGATCGTCGGCGAGGCGCGGCACGGGGAGCTGGCGCCGATGTTGGAGGTGATGTACTCCGGGGCGCGTGGCTCGATGTGCACCCTGCACGTCCACCGGCCCGAGCACGTGTTCAGCCGCGTAGTCCAGCTCGGCCGCCGTGCCGATCTCGGCCTCGGAGCCGATGATGTGCATTTGATGTTCGGGCTGGCCGAGCCCCTGATCGTCTACCTGGAACGGGACCAGGCGAGCAATGAACGGTTCGTGTCGCAGGTGATGGAGATCGGGCCACCGGCCGACTCGGTAGAACCGACCCGCAACCTGGTCTTCAGCCCCGGACCTGACCGGCGAGCCACCCCTGCGGGCGGGCACATCAGTGCCGCCCTCCTCGATGAACTCGCGGCACAGGGCCTCGATCCCGAGCTGCTGAAGCCCAGCTCGGACGCGGGGGGCTGGCTGCGATGAGCGTGCTTGCCGCCCTGGCCGGCCTGTGCACCGCCGGGGCCGTCTTCGCGATCGTGGCCGGCTTGCGGGGTACCGAACCCGCTGAACGGCAGGCGCGTCCGCCATCGCGGTTGCAGGCACTCCTACGTTCGACGGCCTGGCCTGGACGCCGTAACCGGTTGCTCGCCGGAGCCGCGGTGGCTCTTGTGGTGTTCCTGCTGTCGGGATGGCCGGTCGCTGCCCTTGCGATGGCGGCCGGGGCGTACGCGGTTCCGCCGATGTTGTCGGGACGGGCACCGCAACGCCAGATCGCACGGCTGGAGGCGCTGGCGCAATGGTCCCGGCGGCTGGCGGAGATGATGGGCGCGAGCCGCGGCCTGGAGCAGGCCCTGGCCGACAGTGCCCGCATCGCACCCGAGGCCATCCGCGCCGAGGTGTCTGTGCTGGCGGAGCGGCTGAACAATCACGCCAACACCGAGCAGGCACTCCGGCGATTCGCCGACGAGTTGGACGACCCGATCGCCGATCTGATCGCCTGCGCGTTGGTGCTGGCCTCCCGGCGGCGTGGCCCTGGGACGCGAGAAGCGCTGAGGCTGCTGGCGGACGCGGTGGAACAAGAGGTCCTCGTCCGCCGGGATGTCGAGGCTGAACGTGCTGGGTTGCGTACGACGCTGGTCGTCATCGTGGCGTCCGTCGTCGTGTTGAGCGTGCTGTTCGCCTCGTCTCAGACGTTCGCCGCTCCCTACGGCACCGCGCTAGGGCAGACGGTGCTGGCCGTAGTCGCGGCGATCTACGGGTGCGGCCTTTGGTGGATGCGGCGGCTGGCTGTCCTGTCGACCGGCGCACGGTTCTTGCAGGCCAACCGCCGCACGTCCGCCGTGAGAGGGGCCGAGCTGTGACGGTGGTCGCCGCTGTCGCTGGGTGTCTGGGCGCCGTCGGCCTCATCCTGCTCATCGGTGAGCTGTGGCCTGCGCCTCCTCGCCTGGACGCCGCGCTGGCTCGCATCCAGCCCGTCCCGAACAACCCGCTGCCTGTCAACGGGCTGAGCACCCGCGAAGGCATCGGACGCTGGCTGGCAGACCGCGTCGCGCGTCCGGCCGGGCTACTCGCCCTGCCCCGGGCAGACCTGGCTTTGCTCGGACGTCCGGTCGAGCGATTCATGCTCGACAAGCTGGTCCTGTTCATCACCGGGCTCGTCGTGCCGCCCCTCTTCACTGGCCTGATGATGTTGACCGGTGGCTCACCGGCGTGGTCGTTCCCGGTCATTGCCGGGCTCGCCCTGGCCGCGGCCCTTTGGCTGCTCCCGGATTGGAACGTGCGGTCACAGGCTCGTCAGCGCCGCCGCGACTTCCGGTACGCCTTCACCGCCTACCTCCAGCTCGTTGTCCTGGAGCGCGAAGCCGGGGCCGCGTTGAACGCTGCGCTGGAGAACCCCGCGAAGATCACCGAAGGGTGGCCGTTCCGGCGCGTTCACCAGGCGCTGACACGCGCCCGGCATGCCCAGCAGCAACCCTGGCGCGCCCTCGCCCAGCTCGGCGAGGAGATCGACGTCCGTGACCTGATCGACCTGGCGCACACCGCCGAGATCGCCGGGAGCGAGGGCGCCAAGATGCATGACGTCCTGGTCGCCAAGATCACCTCCATGCGGCACGAGGCATCCGCCGCCGCGCGCGCCGAGGCCAACTCACGGACCACCGCCATGTGGGTGCCCACCAGCCTGCTCATGCTCGGCTTCGTGATCCTGGTCGGCTTCCCGTTCTTCTCCAAACTCCTGGCATCCGGCTAAGCGCCCGGACACACACCAACGCATCGGGGGACCATGAACCTGCTCAACGCTGTGGCGCTTCGCGTCGCACTCGCCGTCCAGAACCGCGGCCAGCGGCTCGCCGCCGACTTGCGGGACCGTGGTGACCGCGGCTCCGGGGTGGTCGAGACCATCATCCTCGTGGCGGGCTTCGCCGGGCTGGCGTTCGCCGTCTACCTGGCCGTGTCCAGCAAGGTGCACGGCTGGATCAACGAGATCCCAGGCGCCACCAGCCGGTGAACACGCTCGAACGAGCGCGGGAGCGAAGGGACCAGGGATCGGCGACCGTCGCGACGGCCATCACCTTCCCCGTCGTGGGACTGCTCTTCCTGGCGCTGGTGCAGGCGGTGATGGTGTCAGTGGCCCGTGACGTGGCGCAGTCGGCCGCTGAAGAAGGACTCCGCGTCGCCCGCGCCCGCCACGGCACCTTCGCGGAAGGACGCACCGCCGCAGCATCCTTCGCCCGCGCCGAACCCGTCCTGCAGACGCCCGCCGTCACCATCTCCGGCACCAACACCATCAACGTGCGGGTCACCGGACACGCGCCGTCGCTACTGCCCGGCGTCAACATCACGGTCTCCAGGACCGTGCGCGGCCCTCGTGAACGCTTCACCACGCAAACCCGCGGGTTCACCAATCCGGGGCCAGCGTGACCTTGGGGAAGAAGACGCTGGTTCGTGCTGACCGGACGCGGGATGCAGGCAACGCAGTGGTGGAGACCACGATCCTCGCGCCGGTGTTCATCGCGTTCCTCGCCGGGCTGCTTGTCGTGATGCGGGTGTCGCACGGCAGTGCTGTGGTCGCGCAAGCCGCAGCCGATGCCGCGCGTCAAGCGTCCATAGCCCGCACCGCACGCCAGGCGAAGGCCGAGGCGAGCACCAGCGCAATGCACACCTTGCGCGACCGGGGCCAGCACTGCACACCGTCCGTCCGACTCGACCTGACCGGGTTCAGACGTCCGGTCGGGCAGTCGGCCACGGTATCCGCTGAGGTGACCTGCGTCATCCAGCTCAGCGACGTTGGGCTACCTGGGCTGCCCGGGACCCGAACGGTCACCAAAGCCCACCGATCACCAATCGACCCATACCGAGCGGCCCGATGATCATCACTACCCGAGCACGGCCACGCCAGCGCGTACTCCAGCACCGATCCGAGCGCGGAAGCGTAAGCGTCTTCACCGTCGTCATCACGTTGGTCGTCGTGGTGTTCTTCGGTGCCGTCGTCGACTTCGAGCAGGTCCTCGAAGCCCGGCAGGACGCCAACACCGCCGCCCAGGAAGCCGCCCGAGCCGGTGCTGGACAAGTCGACCGGAACCGTGCCTACACCCGCGGGCAGTTCGTCCTGGATCGTGAGTCCGCGATCCGAGCGGCGCACTCCTACCTGCGAGCCAGCGGCTACGAAGGCACCGTGACCACGGCCGGAAGGCGCACCATCCGCGTCCACGTCTCCATCACCCGACCCGCGCGATTCCTGTCGGTGATAGGGATCTCCACCCTCAACGCCGAAGGCGCCGCAACCGCGAACCTGACTACCGAAGTGGAAGGACCCCAGCAGCCGTGAGCTACACCGGACGCAGCCGTCTCACCGACTTCGCACGGGGACTCGGCGCTCTCATGGTCCTGGCGCTCCTCTTGATCGGATGCCCGGTCGCGATGTACGCCATGGGTGGTTCACCCATCCCGGACCGGCTCCCGTCATGGGAGGAGATCAGCGCGACCCTGATACGGCAGGACACAGACCAGAGCGTGTTCCTAGCCACGATCTTGCTCATCGGCTGGGGCGCATGGTGCCTGTTCATCATCACCGTCTGCGCCGAGATGATGAACTACCTGGCCGGACGATCCAGGCCCGCGCTGCCGCGCCCAGTTCGACCGCTGCAACATCTGGTTCGGGACTTGGTCGCTACGGCCACGCTCACCTTCAGCGCCGCTGCCTCCCTCACGACCTCGGCCTCTGCGGTGACGCACACGCACACCGTGACCGGTGTCCACGCTGTCGCTGGCCCCGAGTCAGGCGGACAGGAGCACCTGTCGCCGGGGCAAGAAGCACCACAACGAGAACCGACAGAATCGGCCTGGACCCCACTGCTGGCCGATGAGACCCCAGTCCACCCGGAGACTGACCGGCGATCTTGGCGAACCCACATCGTCATGCGAGGCGAGACCCTCTGGGCCCTCGCCCGTCGTACCTACGGCTCTGGTGCTCGTTACCCCAAGATCTTCAAGGCCAGTCGGAGCATCGACCAACCCGATGGTGTCCCCGCACTCACCGATCCCGGCCTCCTCCACCCGGGCCAGCACGTACGGCTGCCGCTGTCCGGCGCACCAGATGGCGCATCCTCACCGCCGCGTGCGAGATCGCCGCGTGCGACCACGCAGGCGGCGCCATCCGGACGAGGCAAGTCAAGCGGCACCCCAAGTCCAGCTCCGCCTGGCTCAACGTCCGAGAAGTCGACGACCTCTCAGGTGCCGAGTCCGGTCGTGGCACCACCCGCCGACCACTCCGCCAGCCCAACCCCACCGGTATCCAATGGGCAGGAATCAGGCTCGCCGCTGGCGATCTCCCTGCCGTCCGGTTCGCGGATCGGGCTCGGTCTCGCCGCTGCGCTCTGCGTGGCTGTGGCTGCGACCCGTCTGCACCGACGTCGCCGACGCCCGCTGGAAATCGACTCAGAGTTCTCTGAGCACAATTCCGAACCACCGATCGCGGCCCCGGTTCTCAAGGCCCGTAAGGCGCACCTGGACACCTACGCCGAACGCGCCGCTCCCATCCCGTCTGACCCGGAACTCGTCCGCAAGGACTTGTCGGCCGCAGAGCCCGACCATCTGGTCGTGGGCGTGCGCGACGGCCAGGCCCTCACGATTCCCCTGGCTGGACTCAGCCTCGGCCTGTCCGGAGATGGTGCGCACGCCGCCGCCCGAGCCATCGCCACCGAACTCCTGGCCAAGGCCCACCGCTACCGTGCCGAGGTCCTCATGCCGCAGACCGACGCACAAGCGCTCTTCCCAGGCGACGACATCACCGATCTCTCTACGGTGCTCGACGGCCTGACCATCACGCCTTCCCTGGACGAGGCCATCGATTGCATGGAGGCCGAGCTCCTTCGCCGCGGCCGAATCCTGGAGATGACCGAACAGCCCGACGTGTCCGCGCTGCGCACCGACGATCCGGCCGAGCCCCTGCCGACCGTGCTGTTGATCGCATCAGTGCCCGCGTACAACGGCAACGTTCACGGTCTCGCAACGCTGGGCCACCGGTACGGCATTGGCGTCCTCGCCCTCGGTGCTTGGCCGTCCGGCACCAGCGTGAAACTCTCCAGCGATGTGACCGTTACGGACGCTCACGGCCCCAACGCCGAGCGGCTCGCCGGAGCTCACCTTTTCCACCTGACCACCATCGATGCCGCAGGCATGCTGCAGACCATTCGGACTGCCACCGGCACGGAAGCAGAAGCCGGGTCCTCGCCGCCGAGCGAGGACGCTCCATCTGAAGCTGAACCGCGTACTGCCTCGATCGTCGTCCCGGCACCGCGGCCGTCTGAAGAAGCGCCGCGCCCACCGGTCCGCCTTGACGTGCTCGGGCACGTCCACCTGCACACCTCCGATGGCCCCATCGACACTGGCCTGCGCCAGCGCGCCCGTGACCTGCTGGCCTATCTCGCTCTGCATCCGGACGGCGTCACCCGCGACCGCGCCAGCGCCGATCTATGGCCAGATGACAGCCCCGAAAGTGTCGCCCCGACGTTCAACACTGCCGTTAGCAACATCCGTAGCGTCCTTCGGGCCGCTACCGGCCTCAGCGAACCCATGTACGTCATCCACAGCGCCGGCAAGTACCGCATTGATCATGAGGTCGTTGAGGTCGACCTCTGGCGAGTGACAGGGGCCCTCGCTGAGGCCCAGCAAGCCACCGATGACGCCACTCGGATCAAGGCGCTCACGCTTGTAGCGGGCCATTGCGCTGGTGAGTTCGCCAGTGGCCTCACACAGGAGTGGGCCGAGATCCATCGCGAACACCTCCGCCGTGTCACCAGCGACGCCCTTGCGAACCTTGCCCGGCTCATTCAGGAAGACGATCCGGAACGAGCGCTGCTGGTGCTGGAACAGGCCATCACGCACGACCCCTACTCCGAGCCCCTTTATCGGCGCATCATGCGGCTGCAGGCTCGCCTCGACCGTCCGGACGCGGTCCGCCGTACCTACCGGCTCCTCACAGCCCGCCTCAACGAACTCGACGCCGAACCCGAGGAGGAGACTCGTAAGCTCGTGAATTCCTCAACGTCGACATCGAATCGAAACTGACGACAAGGGTCAGCATTCGTCAAGCGTGCAACGCTAGTCACGGCGCGAGTATTCAGTAGCGCGGGGCGCAGAAGGCGCGTTGTCAGGACCGAAGGGAATGTGATCGGCTATCGGCGTGGACGTCGACCAGTTCTTCAGCTACGGGCCGCGCGCTCCATTCGAAGTACAACATGTCTTCACAGACCGGGAAGCCCAGATCAGGGCCTTTCGAGACCGGTTCGCCCAACTGGTCGAACGGTCATGGACTGTGGACGAACTACTCGACTTCCAGCGGCCGGCGTCCAACCTGATCGCCGTGTCCGGTGAGGGCGGGATAGGCAAATCGACACTGGCCCGGCACGTCGCGGATCTGGCGGTGACCGGTGAACTGGACGGCCTGCCGCGACGAGGCGCACGTGCGGTACTGGACTTCGCCGACCCCGCCAGTTCCAGCTTTGAGGCCGTCTTGCTGCGCGTGCGTGCCGCACTCGCGCCTCTAGCGAGATCGTGGCCCGCGTTCGATGTGGCCCTGGCCGTCTACTGGCAGCGCAAGCATCCGGGTGAGTCGCTGACGGCGTTCCTGCGGAAGGGGAACGCGGCGGAGTCGCTCGGTGTCGCCGATCAGGTCGGTGACGCCGTCGATCAGCTTCTCGGCGGCTTCGGCGCGCTGTCGGTGGCGTACCGGGCGCTGAACTTGCTCGGTCGTACCGCGACGCAGAAGGCTCGGTTGAAACGGCTGCGGGCCGAATTGCCCGCGCTCGATCCCATCCTCGGTGAGCAGGACCCGGATCGGATGCTCGGGTACATGCCGGTGCTGCTGGCCGCCGACCTGGAACGTGCGCGCAGCAAACATCCAGCGCTGGCGCTGTGCGTGCTGGACACTCTGGAGAACGTCCAGCGGCTGCCCGCCGAGCGCGGCGGCCTGGAGGACCTGGTGTCGCGGCTGGTGTATCTGATGCCGAACGTGGTGTTCGTCGCGGCCGGACGGCTCGCACTGCGCTGGCACGACCCGGCCAGGGCCGTCGCGCTGACGTACGGCGGCGAGCGCCGCTGGCCGGGCCTGGCCGACCGCGACCAGCTCGGCCTGGACGGGTTCGACCGAGCATCAGCCGAGGCGTACCTGACAGCGCGACTCACCGTGGACGGAACCCCGGCGATCGGCCCCGCGATCAGAGAACGGATCATCGCGGGATCGGGCGGGTCACCGCTCTACCTCGACCTGTCCGCCGGGCTGTTCGGGCAATACCTGGCGCGCGGCGAAGCACCGCCCGCAGATGCGTTCGGGCTCGGTTTCCCCGAGCTCGTCCTGCGGACGATGCGGGACCTATCGGCGCCCGACCGTGACCTACTGCGGGCCGCGGCACTGCTAGAGGCGTTCGACGAAGAGGTCCTGCATGCGGTGTTGCCAAATTTGCGGCTCCGGCAGATCGAGCGGTTCCTGCAACGCCCGTTTGTCCGGCGGGACGGGACGGTGTGGCCGCCGTACCGGTTGCATGAGAACCTGCGCCGCAGCGTCATCGAATGCGACGTCGACACCGACGACGGCTGGACACAGACCGAACGGACCCGCAACGCCGAGCGCGCGATAGACCACCTGGCCCGCGCCGCGTTAACGGTCTGGGACGACGACGCCGACCATCCGCTTTCCTTGGGCGCGCGCAGCAGGCGATGCGTGGCGGCGTTCCTGCTCGTCCTGCGCGCGGCGGAGGAGCATCGGCTGGCGCCGGAGTCGCTCGGCGACCTCGCTTACAGCCTCACTGTGCTTGGACACTGGCAGGTGCTGGTCTCCCTGCCCGAGCTGCCCGGCTCGCCGGAACTATCTCGGCTGACCGAGGTCGCGCGGCTGACGGCACGCGGAGACGTCAATGCCGAAGACCGCTACCGGGCGCTGCGCGAGCTGATCGGCGAACCCGACGGCCCGTATGCCGACTACTACCGGCACGAGCTGGCGAGCCGCGCGCACATCATCGGGCGGGTCGATGAGGCAGCCGACCACCTGTCCGGCATCGAGCCCACATCCCTGATCGGCGCGAGCGGGCGGTTCGGCCTAGCTGACAACGCGCTGCGCCGCAGCGACTACCGGTCCGTCGCGCGGCTGATGGAAGGCGCCTCGCAGGCAGGACCGGACCAGGTGCGGGCCGCCGACCTGCTCGGCCACACCCACTTGCAGAACGCGCAGTTCGCGCAGGCGGCCAGGCTCTTCGAGTCGACCCTGGAGGCAGCACGCGAAGCCAACGCGCCACTATGGGAAGCACGCGCACTGCGGCACCTGCTGCTGGCCCTGATGTGGTACGACCCAGACCGCACGCTGTCACTACTCAGCCGAGCACGCGACCTGAACAACTCCGCCGGCGAAGCGATCGGGCTGGCCCAGTGCGACATGGCCGAGGCGATGGCGCGGGCACTTCGCGGTGAACGCCGACCGGCCGCCACACTGCTGGAAGCGGCGGCGCGCCGCTTCAACGAACTCGGGGCCTCCCGCGAACTGCTGCCCGTCGAGGCGTTGCAAATCCTACTGGACGCATCCGGCGGCCGCATGGCGCAGGCCGGACGAACCGCGCGGAGCCTGAGTGAGAACTGCCTGCCCGTGTGGGCGCCGGTGACCCAGGCGTGGGCCGAACTGGACGCAGATTTCAGCTCCATCGAGTGGCTGGACGATCCCGACTCCGCACGGCGCCGCTGGTCGGAGGCTCTGACCCGCCTCCGAGCGCCGGTCTGCGGGCCCCTGGACGCCGGTGACCAGCAAGCCCTGATCCCGACCGGCCGACTTCCCGACACCCTCGTTGAGGCCGCGGTTCAGGCCGCGCTGACCAGTTCCGCATTCGACGGTCCGCGCAACCTGCCCGCCGCGCTGACGACGCTCGGCGCCGACGGCGTCGTGCCAGGGGTGCGAACGGTGGTGAAGGTGCGTCGGCGGCTGCACGAACGGCTGGAGACCGTCCGAAACTTCGAAGAAGTGCGCGCCACGGCAGGCGTCCGGGCGCCACGGCTACTGGATGCGGGAACGGCCGGACAGACGTGGTGGGCCGTCCTGGAACGCCTCCCCGGCACCCACGCGGACCGCCCGACACCAGCACGTCAGCGGGAACTGGGCCAGCAGCTCCGGCTGTGGCACTCCCGACCACCCGGCGACGGTCTGCGACTGGACGCCCCCGGCGCGCTGGGCGTGTTCTTGGGCTGGGCACGATCCGCCGCCTCGGATGCCTACCCAACCATCGCCGAGCACATTGGCGCCGCCTGCGAAGGGCTTCCCGTGACTGCGATTCATGGGGACGTCGCGGTCTGTCACAACGCGCTTTTCGATGGCGATAGGCTCACCGGCCTACTCGACCCAGGCGCGACCGAGTCTGGACCGCCGATGCTCGACCTCGCCTGGTCACTGGCCATCGACATGCCACGAGGCGCGGAGCTCACCCCGCTCATCGAGGGCTACGGCTTAGATGCCGTTGACCAGGAGGCCCTGGCCGCGCTTCTGCCCCTGATGATGCTGCGCCGCCTCATCGACACCCCCGTCCTCGGTCTCGCCGAGAGCGACGGCGCGTGGATCACGCGTTGGCTACGTGACCACCGCCCCGGCCTGCTCACTCTGGCTCAATAAGCCCAGCCCGGCGGGCGCACGCATATGGGATGTAGTTGTCCAGTACATTCGCGGGCACCGTGAGCCGCTCATACAGCTCCGGTTCGTCGTTGCGCGCGTAGAAGCGGTTAAGGCCATCGAACAGCGCCAGCCTGTACCCGGCCTCCAGGACATGAGGCTCCCACTCCTGGTGGCTCGGCCGGTTCGTCAGCGGAACGGTCGCCTCAACTACTATCGCCCGTGGTCGCCACGCCTGCAGGTCGGCCGACCTCAGCACGGCGGCCTCGGCCCCCTCCACATCGACCTTCAGCAGATCAAACCCCGGCGTCGCATGCGCGCCAAGAACCGTCTCCAAAGTGACGACCTCGACGCGCAGTTCCTCATGGCGCCAACCGTCCGCGAGATGCCGTCCGAGGACATCCTTGCGGAGGGTGCTGAGCCCACCGCCACCAGTCTTTCCCCGCCCCGGGACGATGCGGAAGAACATCGCGGTACCCGGCTCATCTCCCACAGCCACGCGCAGGCTAACGTCCCCCGGCCGAGCCTGCTGAAGGCGTGCGTGGCGCTCGGGCAACGGCTCGATGTTCACCCCGCGCCAGCCCAGGCCGTCCACCAGATTCTTGGTCAGCGAGCCACTGACGGGCTCCCCTGCACCGACATCCACAAAGAACCCATCCCTCTGACCAGCGAAGGCACGTATCAGTACCACGTCCTCCGCATTGCCGGCATACGCGATCAAGTCATAACCACTCATACCCGCCAACCTACGATCCGGTTCGCCAATCCGGCAGAGGCATCTCAGGTGCGACGACGAATTCGCCTCCTACCTTCTAGATCTGGTAGACGAGGGTACACGCTCGCGGCCGAGAAACTGAAAGAGCCGAGTGGCGCGCACTTCGCTTACAGATGGGTCGCGATCACGACCATTACTTGGCCGAGGCCTATCGCTGCCTAGCCCATGGAACGGATTCTGTGTCTGTGGCCCACCTGGCGGTGAGTTGGAGGCGCGGTAGGTACTGACCCTGATAGCCCAGGATTCTAAGAATAACGAGCTCCAAGTAATGCATGCTGAGCCGCCACGCCTGCTGCATCTCGGCCACGCTGGGCCATTCGAGCTTGCTCAATCTTTTGGGGGGATGTACAAGGTCGTTTCGAATCTTGAGCACCGCATCCGGGCCAGCCAAATCTGGCTGTTCGAGACTCAAACGCCGGGCTTCCAATTCGGTAAACGCACTTGGCGCGTCGATTGGTATCCCACTCCACTGCAGTAGAAGCCGGAGGTTTGCGGCTGCCCACAGCTTGCTGAAGGCGCCTGTAGTAAGCCACTGCTCTGTTTGAAGGACTGCCCAAGCCAGCAGCTCGAGTCCGGAGCAAGCTACAGGTATGCGTGCATCGATCGGTTGGGTTCCGTTCGCGGTCAAGTACAGATTGATGGCCCGGTCGACGACCTTCTCCATAGTCGGGTTGTCAGCGAGCTTGGAGAACGCTTGAGCCAATTCCGTAAACGCATCGGCGAAGAGATGATCCGGACACCATTGCCACTGCCCAGTTCCTCGCCGCGGCTTCGCCCATCTCGCCCAGACCACATGTCCGAGGTCGTGAATGCCAGCAGTTGCGGCTAGGCCAGCCTCCCTGCCCCGCAACAGGCTGAGAAGTAGGAACAGTTGCCACTCGAGGCGTTCGACTTCTTTAATGGTTATGGGCAGGGAATCAGGCGTTGCCTCAATTACGAAGGCGTATGCTTCCGCGTCGGCCACCAGACGTAGTGTCCAACCTGGCAAGGCGAACGTAACTTGTCCTTGGATGCCATCCTGGGTTTCAACCGTAGGTAGTTGTGCCTTTAGTCGCGTGCCAGTGATGTGAATGATGAACCGCTCAGCCGCACCCAGGTCACCAGCGAAAGTCTCCCCTGAGAGACTCCGGAAAGACGGTGAAGACGGTGGTTTGCGCCGAAGGAACAGGAGCTCTTGCGGTGCCAAAGATCCACCTGACGGGATATCGATCCTTTCGATATGAAGACTGGCTGACAGCCCCTGGCCTTCGTCGAACCATTGCAACTGCGGTTCACGATCTACAACACTAAGCGTAATACCACCGTGGGTTGCATAGATCTCTCCCGCCTTGCCAACGATCGAGAGTGCACCCCGGTAGACCACAACCCCCCCGGGGGGAGGTGGGGCGTACACAGGGGTTACACGGGACACTTTTGGAGTCGTCGACCCATCACCTTGAACAGCCATAGGACCCCCTGCTGAACTTCTGTACCTCAAGCCCAACACAATACGTGGTGAGCGCGCGAAGCCGGAACCAGTTTCGTATCGCGGACCGATGCGTCCCCTCCGCAACCGCAAGTTCAACCGAACAGGGGTGCCCGCTCGCCACGCACCGGCACGAAGGTTGTCCGACCGGGGTTACTACGTCCTTGGGCTGGCCAGGGACGACGTCTGCCCACAACGCCTCCCCCGTGTCCTCGCGGAGTTCAAGACCGAGGCGTGCAACCACGTTTGCGTTCGGTGGCGATCTTGGGCGGACGCTGATCACCATCTCCAACGCTGCCAAGGCTCGTGGTGACTCAAGCACCGTGGTCTGTCTTGAAACCATATTGCAGGTGCGCCATGCATCTTCAGGTCCGTCGAACTAATGGGGAACTACAGAACTTGTCGAAACACATACGCGGTACATTGAGTGCGCTGGCCCGGTGTGCGATTATTCGCAGACTTGACAATCGACACGAGTTGTTCCTCGATGGTGGGCCGGTGCGCCGCGCAAATTCGCCGCTAATAGGAACGCGGCGGGGTGGCGGCCGGTCAGGAGGATCAAGGAATGTCGAGATTCAACCTCGAACCCACGGCCTCGGTGATGGGAGCGTCGATGTCGTGGCGGCGAGTCTTTCCGGGACGGGCGGATCAGATTCCGCTGGCGCGGCAGTTCGCGATGTTCCTGTTCGCGGAGACCACGATCGCCTCGGACGTGGGCTTCGTGGTGACCGAGCTGGCCTCGAACGCGGTGCGCCACACCCGATCGGGCGAGCACGGGGGCCGGTTCACCGTCGAGCTGGTGCTCGGCGGCCTGGCCTACGTGGGCGTCAGTGACCTCGGCGGCGGAGGCTATCCAACGGTGAGGCACGACCCGCTCAACGGACCGGTCGAGAGCGAGGGCGGGAGGGGTCTGCGGGCCGTCTCGCTGCTCGCGGCGATGTTGGGCGTCCACGGAAGCCCGACCGAGGGCCACACCGTCTGGGCGGACCTGATCTGCATCGACAAGCCGAAGGAAGGCCCGCCGCAGGCTACACCGGTCACTCCGGCCGCATAAGGCGGGACCAGCCTGTCCATAGCAGGCTGGTCCCGCCGTCCAGGCTAGGGCCAAGCTCGCGCCCCGTCTGCACCTTGAACAGGTGCAGACGGGGCTTCGCTCTTCCGCACGGCCGAGATAGGTGTGAGAACCGGGGGCGCGCTCGGGGGAGTAACCGGGGGGTCGTCTATGGGCACCCCCTCCTCCCTCCGGAGCTACCGCAGGTCAGCCAGCCTTGCGGGTGAGGTGGCGGTGCACCCGGATATCCCCTCCAGGGGACATGCACAGGGGCGCACGCGACGGAAGAGCCTTCGCTGATTTCCCATGACAACCGCCGTTCCCATTCTGCAGCGTCACTAAAGCCGTATGGACGCCGGTGGCGTTGTCCGCCATTTGCAGGCTTGGCGCGGAAGCTCGTCTTATGGCCTGAGCCGCAGCAGGCGGCATTCGAGGTCCGAACGTGTGAGTCCGACGCAGTGGCATTCAAAGGCAGCGCCGAGTTCGGGCGAGGTCGCCAAGGTCGGCTCGATCATTAAATTCTTGTTTACTGAGGTAAGCCTCTCCAGCCGTCCCGGCGACAAAATTCGTTGGCGCTCCATGTTGCATTCGCCGTGCCATCGAGAAATGGTCGTCATGGCGGACGACGCCGGGCGGGAAAGTCCCGCCGAATCAGCCGCCATTCAGGGAGGCAGAAACAATGGCGAACACCAACACCACCGCGACCGCTGACACGGCCACCAACGCCCCGACGCCCGACACGGCGGACGACCGCCCGACCGGGGCCGCCGGGGCGGTGTGGGACGCGCTGATCGCCGCGCCGAACGGCGCGACGGTGTCGGCGCTGGCCGAGGCGTCCGGGACCAGCCGCGCGACGGCGACCAAGGCCCTGACGGCGTTCGCGGACGCCGGACGCGCGGTCCGGACGGCTGGCGAGAGTACCGGTAGGGGCCGCACACCGGACGTGTGGTCTCCGGTCGCCCCAACGACCACCAGCGGGACCGGTGACGTGGCCTCGACGTCCCCAGGGGACGTCGGCGCCACTGAGGCCACGACCACGCCGGACGCCACCACCGGGACCGGCGTCATCTCGCCGGACACCCTCGCGACGGCGATGCAGGTCCTGGCCGACGAGGCCGACCGGCGGACGGCGGCGGCCGAGTCCCTTCGGAGGGCGCAGGAAGAGGAGGCCGCACGGCGCGCACGGGTCGACGCCGAGTTGCGCAAGGCCGAGCAGCGCGAAACCGCTCGTGTGATCCTGACCGACCTCCTGAGCACGGTCACCACCACCCTCACCGCCATCGCGGCCGAGGACGACGAGCAGATCACGCGCGGCATGGAAGACATCGCGCGCTACGCCGGTAGCGTCCGCCGCACCACTCGTGCCACCACCGGCAGCCGGACGGGCACGCGGACGCCGCGCGCGACCGGTGACCGTGGCGCGCCGTCGCCGCTGCGGCCCCTCATCGCGGGACACCTGAACGCGCACCCGGACAAGGAGTTCACGCCCGGCGAGATCGCCAAGGTCCTCGACCGGTCATCCGGGGCCGTCGCCAACGCCCTCGACACCCTGGTCGGACGGGGCGAGGCCGTCCTGACCTGCGAGCGGCCCCGCCGGTTCCGCACGACCGGGGCCACGACCGGCACGGCCACCGGTAGCGGTGACGGAGACAGCACGAACGCCGCGTGACCCGAGGGCGGGGCGGACGGGTAGCCGCCCGTCCGCCCCGTCATGACTCGGGTCTCACGACCCCCAACCCCAATGCGAAGAGGTAGCCATGACGAAGGAGACGCTACATGTCCGGTGATGGGACCGGCACGACCTCGCACGACGACACGGAACACGGCCCATACGACCAGGTGTTCGTCCTACTCGGCTGGGCATGGGACGTGGCGCTCGCCGCGCGGGCGGCCACCCGCCACCCGGTCACGCATGCGAACGTGTCAGAGATCGGCGCGCTCGGGGCCCTCATCCGCATCGACCACGATCACGCGGAGACGGTGGATCTGTCCCGCCCGCTGCTGGCCGTTCCGCTCCCCGATGTGGGGACGCCGATCGTGATCGACGGGTGGCACCGGATCCACAAGGCCCGGAAGACCGGCGTGACCGACTGCCGGTCGTCTACCTGGACGCCGACGACGAGCGCGCATGCCGACTCATGGGCGGCGGAATGAAACGCCGCTGGTAGTCCCGCAGGGACAGCAGACAGCGCACGCGCGATAAGGGGCCTGGGTAGGCGGAACGCCACCCAGGCCCCGTGCGCGCCGCCGTCCGCGCGGCCCCGTGCGCGCCGCCGTCCGCGCGGCCCCGTGCGCGCCGCCGTCCGCGCGGCCCCGTGCGCGCCGCCGTCCGCGCGGCCCCGTGC
>NZ_VCKW01000309.1 GCF_005889715.1 Actinomadura soli | reverse complement strand
GGGGTCGGGGTGTCGCTCTCCGTGGGCGTCGGGGAGTCCGGCGGCTCCTCGGAATCGGTCGGCAGGGCCGAGTCGCCGATGGACGCCGACGGCCCGCTCGGCGAGCCCTGAGCGTTCGCCCCTTCGCCGGGCGAGTCGGACATGACGTAGAACGCGCTCACCACGATGACGAACACGGCCGCGACGGCGGCGAGAACGGGCCAGAGCGCGCGCGGGCCGCCCTTCCTCGACGCAGGGGGCGGGGCGGCGCGTTCGATGCTGACAGGCCAGCCCCAGGCGTCGAACGGCTCGGCCCGGTGCGCGATCGCGGCGAGGTCGGAGGCCAGCGCCGGGTCGGTCGCGGTGGCCATGACGAGGCCGCGCAGGTCGGTCGGCATCATCGCGACGGGCAGCACCTGCAGGAACCGCGGCGCCGAGATCGTCCGGTCGCGCCGGGCTATGCAGGTCGGGCACGTGTCGATGTGGTGGACGAGCTTGCGGACCGCCGGCGGCGGCAGCGGCCATCCGCCGTCGTCGGCGAGCGCGGCGACGCTGGGGCAGTCGCGTCCGTCGCGGGCGATGGACGCCGCGGCGAGCGCGTCCTCAAGGCGGGCGCGGGCCTCGCCGGTCAGATCCGTGGCGGCCTCGGCGTCGATGCCGATCACGCCGCCGATCTCCACGACGTCCAGGCCGTGCCGGAGCGCGAGGTCGAGCGCTTCGCGTTCGCGCCCGCGCAGCCCGGACAGGGCGCCGTGGACGAACTGGCGGACGTCCTGCCGCTGCGCCAGCTCGGCGTCGTCCAGGAAGCCCTCCTCGACCTCGGGCGCCTCACGGCGCTCGGCGGGCCGGAGCGGGTCGCGCAGCCGCCGCATGCATTCGTTGCGGACGAGCGCGTACAGCCAGCCGCGGAAGCGGTCCGGCTCGCGGACGAGCGGAACGTGCGCGTAGCCGGCGATGAGCGCGTCGTGCAGCGCCCCGGCGGCCTGGTCCTGGTCGCGCAGCAGAGCGTGACAGTAGTCGTACAGGCGTGCCGCGTAACGATCCATGACCTGGATGAGGGCGCTTGGATCGCCTGCGGCCAGCGACCGTGCCAGGCGCTCGTCGTCGGCGCGGTCGAGAGTGGGCCATCCGGACACAAGGTCCTCCTGCGGGCTTAGTCAGAATCCTCGTCCACATCGTCAGGGACGGGTTTTGAAGATCTGATGGGGAGCGAACGCGCTCTCCCTGCCCCGGCCTTCCGAACGGTGGCTTTGGAGCCGTTCCGACCGGCTTGCCGGGAATCGCACCCGCCGGCCCCGCCGGGAATGAGGACGGTTCACTCATCCTGGACGTGGGCCAGGGGAAAGCGGGTCGGAGGCCCGACGGCCCCGCTCCCCGTCGGGCCTCCACTTGAATTGACGGTCGACTCCCGCGGCCGGTTGACACGGATCGAAGGAAAAAATCCAGAACTACCTGGCGCAATCGCATGATCACCGCTGATCACCAAAGGGGATCGGCGGATGGCGGTCATTGGATGCGGCGCGACAGCATCTTCAGGAAGATCTTCTGGATCTCCGCCGGCGTCATCGCGGTCTGGACGCTGCCGTTCGTCACCTGGGAGATCTGCTGCAGCTCGTTGCGGTCCACGCCCGCGCCGAAACCGATCATGTTGACCTGGATCGGCTTGTTCGGGTCCTGCATGCCCTTGAGCTGGTTCAGCGTCGCCTGCAGCGTGGGGCCGCCGGGGTCGTCGTTCTTCCCGTCCGTCAGCAGCAGAATGGAGTTGCCGAACTCCGGTTTGTAGCTCTTGTTCATCCCGTTATAGGCGGCGAGCAACGTCCGGTAGAGGCCGGTGTCGCCGTCCGGCTTCGGCCGCATCTGCTGGAGCGTGGACAGGAAGAGCCCGCGCCGCGTGTTCGACCCGATCCGCTCGTTGAGCGGGCCGATCGTGATCATCTCCTTGTACGGCCTGTCGCCGTTCATGTTCGTCGAGAACAGCCACTGGCCGAGCTCGGTGTCGTCCGACATCATGCTCAGCCCGCCCTGCGACACCTGCGCGATGGCCTGCAGCCGGTTGAGGTTCGGGCCGACCTTCTCGGCCATCGAGCCGGACACGTCGATCAGCACGAGCATGCGCAGCCCGAGCGTCAGCTTCGACCACGCCTGCATGATCTTCGCGACGTCCGCGCTCTTCGGCGCGGGCAGCTGCCGCGGCCGGGCGGGGCTGACGCCGGCCTTCTGGTCGAAGCCGTTCGGCGCCCTGCCGTCCGGGGTGCGGAACCCCGCCGCGTGGACGTCGCTGCGCGTGGCCTCGGTGCTCATCGCCTTCTCCAGCAGGCGGGCGCCCTCCTGCTTGCCGGCGTCCTCGCTGGTGACGGTGAACGGGTAGTCCATCGAGAGCGTGCCTTCGAGCGGGTACAGCGCGACCGCGGGCTCCTCCGGCCCGGTCCTGTTGTACTTCCACAGCGCCTGCTCGGACGACAGCGAGATCGGCTGCTTGCCGGTGCGCCCCTTGCGGAAGTGCGTGAACTCCGCCGCCACGTCCGGGACGGTGCTCTCCCGGACGGTCCGGACGATGCCGGTGAAGATCGAGTCCCGGTTCGGGTCGTTGGCCAGCAGCGTGCTGGTGATCATCAGCGAGCCCATGCCCGCCGCGTTCTTCATCGGGTCGGGCACGACCAGCCGCACCGAGCCCGCCGGGATCATCTGGTTCTTGGTCACCGCGCCGCCCGCGACGCCGCCCGCGGCCTTGAGCAGGTTGTCCCAGGACGGGCTCGCGGTGATGCCCTGCTGCTTCAGCTTCGCCGCGAGCGACTGCGGCAGCCCGACGACGATCGGGCTCGTCGCGACCGATGTCCCCGGCTTGGTGGACGCGGCGTCCCCCTGGCCGCCGCCCTCGCCCGCGCCGGACTGCGCCAGCGACACCCACAGTGACGAGTCGGGGATCCACACGTCCGGACGCGCGTTGGACGGGTTCGCCACGCCCTGCCCGGACAGCAGCGTCGACACCGACGACGGCTCCGCCTTCTTCACGGTGGCGACGACGCACTTGCCGCCGGCCTTCTGCTTGGAGTCGTTGAACCGCCCGGCGGCCTTCTCCACGACCGGCGCGATGTCGGGCGCCGCCGCGACGGTCAGGTTCATCGCGTCGCCGCCGGAGCAGCCGCTGCCGCTCTCGGCGAACGCGTACACGCCGACGCCCAGCAGCAGCGCCAGGCCCACGGCCCCGGCCATCGGCCCGATCAGCGCGGACGCGCTCCGCTTGCGCTTGGACCGCCCGTAGTCGTAACCGCCCGATCCGCCGCCGTGACCGCCCGACTCGCCGAAACCACCGGAACCACCGAAGTCGCCGGACCCGCCGTAGTCACCGGACCCGCCACCGTAACCACCGCCGCCACCGCCATAACCCCCAGAACCGCTGGACCCGCCGTAACCGCCGGAGTCACCCGGCCCGCCGGTCCCGCCGCCGAAGAACGCCGCCCGGCCTTCGCCGGAGCTGCGGATGGAGTCGTATTCGCTGTATCCGGTCCCGGCGAGCGGGGAGGAGGGGCTCTCGGACGGCGGCCCCTCCCGGCTCCCGGCGGTCTGGTCGCCGAAGCCGTATCCGCCACCGGCCCCTGCCCCGTACCCGCCTGCCTCCGGGGCGCCGCCGTACCCACCGGCCTCCGGGCCGGGGCCGTACCCACCGGACCCGTACACGGGCTGCTCGCCCGACCGCCGCGGCGTGAACCATTCCGGCGTCTCGCCCGACGCCCCGGGCGCTCCGGGCGGAGTCCCCGGCGGGGTTCCGGGCGACGAGCCCTGCGGGCCCACAGGTGGAGGGCCGATCGGCCGGCCCTGGCTGTCCCGCGCTCCGAACCAGTCGGCGGACCCGTCGTTGGCCGGGCCGAAGACGGGCGTGGACGGGTCGTGCCCGCCCTCGCCCGGCCCCTCGGGGAAGTCATTGCGATGACGTCCGCTCATGCCCTGCCCTCGATTCACCAGAAACCCACCGATGTTCCCCGGCACTGTAGTAGTACGAACTAGAGGTTACAAAGAACTCAAAAGTGATAATGACGCAGGTCATGCGCGTATGTCTCATCTCTGGCGAACCCGCCCGAGGCCGGTCACGCCCCGCGGGCGTGGCGCTGCACTCGCTCCCCGTCCGCGCGCAGCTCAGGGCCGGAGAGGCCCGCCGTCCGGCCGGATCCGGCCGGAGCCGCCGCGCTCCCTTCCGTGTGACCTCCGTGTCCGCCTCATGGCCACGGAGAGAACCATCACAGTCGCCGCGGGACCTTGGAGGGAATCCACCGGGACCGAACCGGATTCCGGGAAGACTTCGCGACGTTGACCGTTCGCACCGGGCGGCCATCCGTGCCCCGGGCGTCACCGTCCCGCATATTCCACCTCAGGTGTTGACGCGTGTTGAGGAGCCGGTGGCACGCCTCGAAGGGCGCCATGCGCGTGACCGTTTACGGCTTTCCTCGATCACCCGGCACCGTTTGGCCCGCGCGAAGAGGCCGCCCGGGAAGGGAGGTGCCGTGATCATCGGTTATCGCTTCTGACAGGGGGAAATGGGGTGCGGTGAGGCCGCGTCCATCGCCCCTGGCTTCCTGCGGGAGACTTGGGGGATGGCCAGCCTGGTTCCCGTCTCCGACCCCGCGGACCCGCGCCTCGCGGACTATGTGCGGCTCCGCGACGTGAACCTCCGCAAGAGCCTGGAGGCCGAGCACGGGCTGTTCCTCGCCGAGGGCGAGAAGGTGATCCGCCGCGCGGTCGCCGCCGGGCACCCCGTCCGGTCGCTCCTGATGGCCCGCCGCTGGTTCGAGCCGCTCGCCGACGTCCTGGACGGCCTGGACGCCCCCGTCTACGTCGCCGACGACGCCACCATGGAATCGGTCACCGGATTCCAGGTCCACCGCGGTGCGCTGGCGTCCCTCGAACGTCTCCCGCTGCCGGCCGTCGGTGCCGTCCTCACCGGCGCACGCCGCGTCATCGTCTGCGAGGACATCGTCGACCACACGAACATCGGGGCCATCTTCAGGTGCGCGGCGGCCCTCGGCGTCGACGCCGCCGTGCTCGCGCCGCGCTGCGCCGACCCGCTCTATCGCCGCTCGGTCAAGGTCTCCATGGGCGCGGTGTTCGCGCTCCCGTACGCCCGCATGACCGACTGGCACAACGGGCTGTCGACGCTGCGCGAACACGGCTTCCAGCTTCTGGCGCTGACTCCCGCGCCCGACGCCGTGCCCATCGACGACGTGAAAACGGCCGATCGCAGGGCGCTTCTGCTGGGCTCCGAGGGGGACGGGCTGTCGTCCCGCTGGCTCCACGAGGCCGACCACCGCGTCCGCATCCCGATGAGCGAGGACGCCCTGGCCCGCGGCGTCGACTCCCTCAACGTCGTGGCCGCCGCCGCGATCGCGTGCTACAGCCTCACTCGCTGATCACTTGCCGAAACTGCCGTGGCGGGGACGGCGGTGCGTGCCCTTCGTCCGCTTCGCGGCTTCGGCCGGCAGGCGCTTGCGCCCGAGCCGCGCCTGCGTCAGCAGCAGCGAGAACGCCACCATCAGCGCGGCCAGCCATGCGATCTGCGTGCTCGCCATCCGCTCGAACGTGAGGTCCTGCGCGACGGGTGCCTTGTTCCCCTGCAGCCGGCTCTGCGGCGTCGCGACCTGGCCGGGCGCGACCGACGGGTTCGGCGCGTTCGGGCTCGTGATCGGCGGCAGCGCCACCTGCGGGTTCCGCGGGTCGAACGACGAGTTCGGCGCCGGCGGGATGAAACCGCCCGTCGACCCTGAGCCGGACGTGCCGCCGCCGCCGGAACCACCGGAGCCGCCAGACCCGCCGGAACCGCTGCTGGTGCTGCCTCCTCCGGACGACGAGGACGACGGCTTCTCCGTGCTCGTCTTCGTCGAGGGCGGCGGCTTGGACGTCGAGGGCGGTGGCTTGGAGGTCGAGGGCGGTGGCGACGTGTCGATCGGGAGGGGGGCGAACGCCACGTTCCCGCTGCCCGTGCCCGTCACCGCCTTTTCATCGACCGTGCCCTCGACGGTGATCTCGACCTTCACCGTGACCTTGTCCGTGATCTTGGTGTCCTTGAGGACCACGGTGGACTCGGCCTTCTGCAGCTTCCCGTCCGGGCCGACGAGATCACATGGGGGGTCGCCGTCGCAGCCCTTCGTGACCTCCGGGTTCCCCTTGGCGGGTACCGCCGTCAGCTTGACGCCGGTGATGTGGAGTTTCGACGGGGTGCTACCCCCCTCGATGACGACCGACGTGGTGACCTTCGCCTCTTTGTCGGCCCCCACGTTGCTCGTTTCCGCGGTGACCGTGATGCCCAGCGTCGGGTCCGCCGAACCGGCGACGGCGGTCGCGCCGCCGGCGGCGACCACGGCGGCCGCGCCGAGTCCGATGATGGTGGGTATGACCGCTGATCGGCAGATCACTGCCGCAGCACCTCCGTTGCGTCGCCGTTGAGCGCATGTGTCATCGCTTCGAGGGATCGCCTCGGGACACAAGCGAACACGGAACTAAGGCCCAAATCAACCCCATCCGGAATCATGTGAACTCTTCACGAACATCTTCAACTTCCGATCTGGGGGCCCAGGTCTGCCAGACTCCCAGGTCGATGCGTTCCAGCCCGAGACTTTCGGCGACCGGCGCGCGCCCGCCTGAATATTCGACCCGCAGCCAGGTTTCGTGTTCGCCCACGACGACGAAGCGTTCACCGCGCCAGCGGCAGGTGGTCCGGACGTAGCGGAGGTCTTCGATCTCGGACGCGGGAACGACGCGGCGGTACCGGCCGGGACGCAGTTCCTCGAACCCGTCCGTCGGCCCGGGCGCGTACAGCCTGACCTCGCCGTCCGCGCCGGGCGCGGCCTCGAAGTCGCGGCCGAGCCAGCGCGCGACGTACCCGTCCCTGATCACTGCGCGGCCTCCGTCCGTCCGCCGGACGCGTCCCGTCCGCCCGAGGCGTCGGCGCTCGCGTCCGGCCGGAGCCAGGCGAGCCGGTCGGGGTCGTACATGGCCACGAACCGCTCGGACCGGTCGCCGCCGAGGTAGTACATCTCCGCCCCGAACGGCAGCCGGACGCTGTCCACCTTGTACTCGCGGATGGAACCGGCGCTGCCCGGCGCGAACCCGCCGCCCACGAACGGGGGCCGTTCGATCACCCATCCGGCGTCGCCCCAGATGGCCAGCTCCTCCTCGTCCCGTCCGCCGAACGGGATGCGGTACAGGCCGGGACAGTAGGCGGGCCACCGGATGACGTACACGCCCTCGTCGCCGGGGGAGAACGGCGACCCCTCGTACAGCAGCCCCAGCGCCTCGTACAACTGGACGGGCGCCTGCAGTTCGCCCACGTCGCCCGTCAGGTGGACGAAGCCGCCCACCCGGTCGTAGCCCTGTTCCAGGTACCAGGCGACATGCCCGTGCGGCACGACCTTCTGCATGATCGCCGGCGACGCGCCGCGGTCGTCGAGGTCGGGCACCGCCTGCGGCACCGGCTCGGGCCGCGCTTCCGGCACCGGTTCGGGCCGCGCCTGTGGCACCGGCTCAGGCTGCGCCTGCGGCACCGGTTCGGGCCGCGGCTGCGGTGCCGGTTCGGGCTGCGGCTGCGGTGCCGGTTCGGGCCGCGGCTGCGGCGCGGTCTGCCGGACGGGCGGGACCTCGGGCCGCGCCGGGACGAGCCCGACCCGCGCCGCCCACTCGCTGAGCTCCCGCACCTGGTCGCCGCGCAGCGACGCGCCGATGTGCGTCCCCGGGTTGAGCAGCATCGCCCACCCGTCCCGGGGCCACGCGCCGATCAGCTCCCGGAAGTCGGCGTACACGAACCGCGACTCCGGCAGCACCTCGCGCAGGCGCACCAGCGAGGTGAACACCTGCACAGAGGACTCGGTCCGCAGCGCCGCGTCCCACCGGAACTCGCGCTGCACCGGCGTCACCTCGAGCGGTGCGTCCTCCGGGATCGGAACCAGCACGTTCGCGTTCAGCAGCACCCGCAGGAACGCGTCGGAGTCGCCGGTCGACGCCGCCTCGTACAGCTCCTGGTCGATCCGGTTCCCGGCCTCGAACTCGGGCTCGGGTTCACGGACGGCCCGCAGTGGCCGTCCACCTGGCGCGGCGCCCTCGAACCCGGCCGTGCCCTTGGGCTCCGTGCCGGGCGCGACGTCCTCGCCCATGTCAGCGTGGCCGACCGGCCCCATCGGCTCGGACGCGCCCGCGCCCGGCCCCGGCGCGACTCCAGGGGCCTCCTGGACGTCTGCCAGGGGGCGACCGTCGTGTGTTTCGTCGCTTTCGCCGGTCGACGTCTCCGGGAAAGCGCGCGCATCCCCGGGGTCACCAGGCGGAGGACCGGCGGCGTGCCTGCCCGGTGCCTCGCTCGTATCCGGAATCTCGGACGGTGCCGGGTGGCTTTCCGCCGCGTCGCCCGGCCCGGCGCTCGCGCTCGGCGCAGGCTCGTCAGCTGTGGTTTGGGGCGCGGCCTCGGCGAGCGGAACGCTCTGCACGTCCGGCGCATTCAGCACGGTTTCCGCAGGTTGAGGGGCCGCAGGGGCGGGACCGTGGACGCCGGGCCGCGGGGCCTCGTCCGGGATCTCGGGTGGGATCTCGGGCGGGCCCGCGTGGCGGCCGCGCGGACGTTCCTGCACCGCATCGCCCGGGAGGCCGGCGCCGAGACCCTGCGCGGCCGGTGCGTCGGGCTCCGCGGGGACGGCGGGCGCGACCGGGACAGCGG
>NZ_VCKW01000308.1 GCF_005889715.1 Actinomadura soli | reverse complement strand
GAGAGGTGTATAAGAGACAGGCGCGGGAGCGTCCCGGCCCGCCATGGTCGCTTCAGGGAAGCCTCACGGAGCCGGACGGACGTCTGTCAGGAGATGCCGCGGTCGCGCAGGATCCGCTCGATCTCCGCCAGCTCGGGGTCGCCGCCGCCCCGCGCGGGCCCCTCCACGGCGCCCTTCGCCTTGCCGGACCGCCCGGCGGACTTCGGCCCCGCCTGCCCGCCTCCGGCGGCCTTCTTCCCGTCCTTGCCCCCGGCGTCCACGCGGCGGCTCAGCATCGCGCCGGACGTCATGTAGAGGAGCACGGCGAGCCCCGCCACCGCGACTCCCGCCCACTTCACCGGGCTGAAGGCGAGGTCGACGAAGAACTCGGTCACCCCGGTCATCGCCGCCGCGAGCGGCACCAGGGACAGCGCGGCCCCGCGCACGCCGACGCCCGCGCCGCGGCGGCGGTAGGCCCCCCAGCTGATGACCAACCCGAGCAGGGTCACTCCGAGGCTGATCGCGAAAATGGCTGCGTCGCTCATGCCGGCCCTCAATCCCTACGCTCATGGTCCTGCGCTGGTGCTCTCTCCATCGTCACACGCCAGGCGGGGGTTCCGGTCCTCCCGGCGGACGGTTTGTCGCCCGCCTGGCCTCCTCCTCCGGCGTGATCCGTCCCCTAGGGACCACCCCGCAGGTATCAGCGGCCCCTGCCGCCTCCGGCGCACCCTCCGCCGGACGAATCCGGCGAACACCCCCAAATCAGGTCAACATCCGGCAACGTTTGGGAGACGGGCGGGTGGAGACCCGCGACCTTCCGCCGACCCGCCGGACGCGCGGTTCCCGCTGATCACGGCCCGGCGAACGCGGGCAGCGCGCGCAGCGACGCCAGGCTCACCTCGCGCAGCGACGCCACCACCGTGCGCCCCGGCACGGGCGGGATCGGCAGGACGCCGGGCACCGCGACGGTGACGCAGCCCGCGGCCTCCGCCGCCGCGACGCCGTTCGGGGAGTCCTCCAGCACCACGCAGCGCCCCGGGTCCGCGCCGAGCCGCGCCGCGGCGGTCAGGTACGGCTCGGGGTCGGGCTTGGTCCGCGTCACCTCGTCGCCCGCGACGCTCAGCGCGAAGTGCTCGCGGCCGATCGCGTCCAGCACCGGCTCCAGGAGGCGGCGGTGGCTGGAGGACACCAGCGCCGCCGTGACGCCCGCCTCGCGGATCTCGGCGAGCAGGTCCTTGGCGCCCGGCATCATCGGGACGCAGGCGGCGAGCCGCTCGGCCATGCCGTCCAGCATCCGCCGGCCGACCTCCTCGGGCGGGGCGTCCGCGCCGGTCAGCTCCAGCATGTAGTCGACGGCGATGGCGAGGGAGCCGCCGACGAGGCGCTCCTGGTGGGCAGGCGTCCATTCGCCGCCCAGCCATGCCATGACCTCCGACTCGACCTCGAGCCAGACGCGTTCGGAGTCGATGAGCAGGCCGTCCATGTCGAACAGCACGGCCTGCGGGCCGCCACGGGTCACGTTTCTCCTCTCGTGCGGGGGTTCCCTGCCCGCCCGCGCGCGGTCGTTCTTGGACGGCGTGTGCAAAGAGACGGTGACGGACCGGTCACCGGCCCGATACCGTGCCCCCAGTAACCTACTACCGGGTAAGGAACGGCATGAGCGCGTACCGCATCATCCTCGTCGGCACCGACGGCTCGGACTCCTCGTTCCGCGCGGTCGACCGGGCCGCGCAGCTGGCCGCCGCCACCGGCGCCACCCTGCTGCTCGCCACGGCCTACAGCCCCATGCCCGCGCGGGAGCGCGCCAGCGCCGCCGACCGGCTCGGGGACCTGGCGTACAAGGTGCAGGGGTCCACGCCCGCCGACGACGCGCTGCGCGCCGCGCGCGAGCGGGCCGTCGCGGCCGGGGCCCGGGACATCGACCAGGTCGCCGTCGAGGGCGACGCCGTCGACGTCATCTCCCGGCTGGCCAAGGACCGCGGGGCCGAGCTGGTCGTGATCGGCAACCGCGGGCTGAACAGCCTCGCGGGCCGCATCCTCGGGTCCGTCCCGGCGAACCTGTCGCACCGCTCCCCCTGTGACGTGCTGATCGTCCACACCACAGACGGTAAGTGACGCGGACGCGCCGGTATTCCGCCGCGGGCGCATCCGGTATCCGCCGCGGGGCGCGTCCGGTTTTCCGCCGCGGGCGTACAGGGCGGGTGCAGGGCCGGAGAAGGGTGGGGTACATCACCGTCAGGACGTAGGCTGACAGCCACCGATCATGAGCGGGGCCCCGACCCCCGGGAATGACGGCCCCCGACGGTGACGCTGTACCTGGGCGTCGGAAGGAGGCAGCGCGTGGTCGAGCTGGAAAGTCTGCCCGAACTGGTCGATCCGGTGCTCGTGGCCGCCTTTGAGGGGTGGAACGACGCCGGGGAGGCCGCCAGCGGGGTCATCGCGCACCTGGAGACCACCTGGGAGGCGGTGCCGATCGCCGAGCTCGACCCCGACGACTACTACGACTTCCAGGTCACCCGCCCGATCGTGGAGATGACCGACGGCGAGACCCGCGGCATCACCTGGCCGACCACCCGCGTGTCGTGGGCGCGGCTGCCGGGCGGCAAGGACGTCGTGCTGCTGCACGGCATCGAGCCGAACATGCGGTGGCGGTCGTTCTGCCGGGAGCTGGTCGGGCTGATGCTGGAGCTGGAGGTCCGCAACGTCGTGCTGCTCGGCGCGCTGCTCGCCGACGCGCCGCACACCCGTCCGGTGCCCGTGACGGGGGCCGCGTCCGAGGCCGGGCTCGTCGGCACGCTGCACCTGGAGCCGGCCCGCTACGAGGGACCGACCGGGATCCTCGGCGTGCTGCAGGACGCGTGCGCCAAGGCCGATCTCGACACCGTGTCGCTGTGGGCCGCCGTCCCGCACTACGTCGCGCAGCCGCCGTCCCCGAAGGCCACCCTCGCGCTGCTGCGGCGCGTCGAGGACCTCCTGGACGTGACCGTCCCGCTCGGCGAGCTGCCGGAGGAGGCGCGGGCCTGGGAGAACGGCGTCAACGAGCTCGCGGAGGAGGACTCCGAGGTCGCCGAGTACGTCCGGACGCTGGAGGAGCAGAAGGACGCCACCGAGCTGCCCGAGGCGAGCGGCGACGCGATCGCCCGCGAGTTCGAGCGCTATCTGCGCCGCCGCGACCCGGGCTGAGCGTCCCCGCCCCGGGCTCGGGAGCACGTCCCACGGTCCCGACACTCGCCCCATGCCCGGCATTCCGGGCATTTCCGTCTATTGTGCGGTCGCGTAACCGGCTTTTCGCTGGTCCTTTATAAGCTGGCGGGCCTACTGTGACGGGCAGCCGCCCCGCATGAGGACCGGACGAGAGGAAGCTCCCCGTTGCCGGACGCAACGCCCCTGCAACCGCACGACCCGGCCCGCCTCGGCCGCTACGAGCTGCTCGGCCGGCTCGGCTCCGGCGCGCAGGGCACGGTCTACCTCGGCGCGGGCGCGGACGGCCAGCGCGTCGCCGTCAAGCTCCTGCGGGTCCAGTTCGACGACGACGACACCGCGCGGGCCAGGTTCGTCCGCGAGGCGGAGGTCGCCAAGCAGGTCGCCCGGTTCTGCACCGCCCAGTTCCTCGACGCCGAGGTCGCCGGCGACAGCCCGTACCTGGTCAGCGAGTACGTTCCCGGCGAGGCGCTGAACCGCGCCGTCGCGCGGGACGGGCCGATGACCGGCGGCGCGCTGGACCGGCTCGCCGTCAGCACCGCCAGCGCGCTCACCGCCATCCACCGCGCCGGGATCGTGCACCGCGACCTCAAGCCGCACAACGTCCTGCTCGGCCCGGACGGACCCCGCGTCATCGACTTCGGCCTGTCGCGGGTGCTGGACGCGGCCAGCGCCGTCAGCAGCCGCGCCGTCGGCACCCCCGCCTACATGGCGCCCGAGCAGGTGTCCGGGCTGGACGTCGGCGCCGCCGCCGACCTGTTCGCCTGGGGCGCGACGATCACGTTCGCGGCGACCGGGCGGCCGCCGTTCGGCTCCGACTCCATTCCCGCGGTCATGTACCGCGTCCTGCACCACGAGCCCGACCTCGGGAGCCTGGACGGCGAGCTGCGCGAGCTGGTCGCCGCGTCGCTGTCGAAGGACCCGGGGGCGCGGCCCACGGCGGCGCAGCTGCTGCTGCGGCTCGTCGGGCACGAGGACGCGTACGACACGGCCGCCGCCGCGGTCACGTCTCCGTCGGGGCTGCCGGCGCCTCCGCCGGCACCCATCGCGGCCCCCATGGCCAGCCCGGCACCGGGCCCGGCGCCGGGCGGAGGGGCCGGTGAGAACACCCTGCCGCCCTCGGCCACCGACCCGAACCCGGACGCCGGCGGGCCCGGCCCCCGCCCGCCGCGCCGCACGCGCCGCCGCCTCGGACGGGCGGTCGTCGCGGCCCTCGCCGCCGCGATCGTCGCGGCCCTCGCCGGGGCCGCGGGTTACACCCTGCTGGAGCGGCCGGACGACGACCCTCCCGAGGCCGGCGAGCCGCACGGGCAGGTGACGGCCCCGGGGTCGACGGCCGCCCCGTCGTCCGGGCCCTCGTCCGCCAGGCCGAGCCGCACCCGCCCGGGCGCGGCGGGCTCGACCGCGCCGGGGCGTCCGGGGCCGGGAAACGGCACCACTCCCGGGGACGGCGACGGCGGAGGGCCCCCGGCCACCAGCGACCCGCCGCCGAAACCGGTCGTGCTCGGCTCCCCCAGCCCCGCCAAGTACTGCGCGGCCCGCGAGCGTGACACCCAGTTCCGCAGCACCAAGTGGTACTGCGTGCCCCGCGACGGCGACATCGGCGTCGACACTCCGATCGAGATGACGACGGTGTGCGCGGCCCAGTACCGCCACGACGCGGAGGCGCGGCTGCGTGGCGACGCGGGCAACCCGGCCGACTGGGACTGCTACGTCCTGCAGTGACGCCTAGAGGCCGACGCCGAGAAGCGTGTCGGCGATGGCCCTGACCTGCGACGGGGCGGCCTCGTCGCCGCCGTCCGCCGCGGCCCAGGCGTCGATGGCGGCCAGCGCGCCCGGGGCGTCGAGGTCGTCGGCGAGGCGGTCGCGGACGGCCGCGGCGACCGGCGCGGCGGGCGGCCCGGACGGCCGGGACACCGCGGCGCGCCAGCGGCCGAGGCGGGCGGCGGCCCCGTCCAGGCCGTCGCGCGTCCATTCCCAGTCGGCGCGGTAGTGGTGCGCGAGCAGCGCCAGCCGGATCACCATCGGGTCGGTGCCGGAGTCCCGCAGCTTCGACACGAACACCAGGTTGCCGCGCGACTTCGACATCTTCTCGCCGTCCAGGCCGACCATGCCGGCGTGGACGTAGGCGCGGGCGTGGGGCCGCTCCCCCGTGGCGACCTGGGCGTGGGACGCGCTCATCTCGTGGTGCGGGAACGCCAGGTCGGAGCCGCCGCCCTCGACGTCGAACGCCATCCCGAGGTACTCGATGGAGATCGCGGAGCATTCGACGTGCCAGCCGGGGCGGCCCTCGCCGAACGGCGACTCCCAGCCGGGCTCGCCGGGGCGCTTCGCCATCCACAGCATCGGGTCGAGCGGGTCGCGCTTGCCCGCGCGGTCCGGGTCGCCGCCGCGCTCGGCGAACAGCGGCCCCATCTCGTCCCGCGTCAACCGGCTGACCTGCCCGAACGAGGGGTCGGCCGCGACGGGGAAGTAGACGTCGCCGGCCAGCTCGTAGGCGGCGTCCCGGCCGCGCAGCTTCTCGATCATCTCGACGATCAGCGGGATCGCCTCGACCGCGCCGACGTACCGGTCGGGCGGCAGGATCCGCAGCGCCGTCATGTCGTCGCGGAACAGCTGGATCTCCCGGTCGGCGAGCTCCCGCCAGTCCTGTCCCGTGTCCCGGGCACGTTCCAGGAGCGGGTCGTCGACGTCCGTGGCGTTCTGGACGTAGTGGACCCGGTGCCCGAGGTCGCGCCAGACGCGGTTGACGAGGTCGAACGCCAGGTAGGTGTTGGCGTGGCCGAGGTGGGTCGCGTCGTAGGGGGTGATCCCGCACACGTACATCCGGGCGGTGCCGCCGGGCCCGGCGGGCCCGGCGGGGCGTGCCGTGCCCGTCCCCGTGTCGTGCAGGCGGAGCGGCCGGGTCGCGGCGGGCAGGCCCGCTTCGGTGAGGCCGGGGACTTCTGAGGCGGGCCACGAGCGCATACCGAAAGCTTATCCATGCCCTGTTCGCGGGTTTGCGGCGAGATCAGGTTGAGTGTCGCGAGTGTCCGCTCAGCCGAGCCGGACGCGGGGGTCCAGGACCGAGTAGCCGATGTCCACCAGCAGGTTCGCGGCGATCACGAACAGCGTCACCGTCAGCGTCACGCCGATGATCACCGGGGTGTCCCCCGTCGCGATGGACTGGTGGACGAGCTGCCCCACACCCTGCAGCCCGAACACCTTTTCGGTGACGATCGTGGACCCGACCAGCGCGCCGAGGTCGATGCCGGCCTGGGTGACGACGGGCGCCAGCGCCGGCCGCAGCCCGTGCCGCAGCACGACGCGGCGCTCCGGCAGCCCCTTGGCCCGCGCCGTCCGCACGTAGTCCTCGCCGAGGACGTCCAGCATCGCGCCCCGCGTCAGGCGCGTGTAGGACGCCAGCATCAGGAACGCCAGCGCCGCCCACGGAAGGACCATCCGCCGGAGGAAGTGCTCCTGCATCGGCGGGCCCGCCTCGAACAGGTGGACGCCGGACTCCTCCAGCCTGGTGGCGAACACGTAGAGCAGCGCCAGGGCCACCACGAACGGCGGCGTCGACAGGCCGACCAGCACGAACGCCGTCGCGGCCCTGTCCCACAGCGTCCGCGCCCTGGACGCGCTGAACACGCCCAGGCCGACGCCTCCGGCGAACCACAGCACCCCGGCGCCGAAGACCAGCCACAGCGTCGTGGGGAGCCGCTCCGCGATCAGCGCCGACACCGGCGTCCCGCTGATGTAGGAGTCGCCGAGGTCACCGCTCAGCAACCGCCCCACGAACCGCCAGTACTGGACGAGCACGGGCTGGTCCAGCCCGAGGTTGGCGCGGATCTGCGCCAGCGTCTCCGCCGTGGCGCGCGGCCCTCCGATGACCCGCTCCACCGGGACGGGCGACACGTGCAGGAACACGAACACCAGCGTGGACACCAGCCACAGCACCGCGGCCGAGTAGAGCAGGCGGCGCAGAACGTACCGCGGCAGCCCCCGGCTCACCGCCCGCGCCCGGCCCGGCCGCCGCCGCGCGGGTCGAGGGCATCGCGGATCCCGTCGCCGATCAGGTTGAACGCCAGCGTGACCAGCAGCAGCAGGGCGCCGGGGACGGCGAGGAGCCACCACGCCGACCGGAACGCGTCGCTGCCCTCGCCGAGCATCGAGCCGAGGCTCGGCACCGGCGGCGGCACCCCCGCGCCGAGGAACGACAGCGTCGCCTCGAACACGATCGCCGCCGGGATCTGCAGCGAGGTCAGCACGGTGACCTGCGCGACCAGGTTCGGCAGGACGTCCACGACCATGATCCGGGCGTCGGAGGCGCCGAGCGCGCGGGACGCCTCGATGAACTCCCTGCGCCGCAGCGCGATCACCTGGCCCCGGATCACCCGGCCGGACGCCGCGACCGAGAAGAACGCGATCACCAGGACCGTCAGCGCGAGCCCGGCGGCGGCCGACGAGACCCGGAACGTCGTCGCGAGCGTGATCGCCACGAGGAGGTAGGGCAGCGCGAGCGTCATGTCCATCAGCCGCGCCAGCACCGCGTCGACGGCGCCGCCCGCGAATCCGGCGACCGTCCCGGCGACCGTGCCGGCGACGGTGGCGAGCAGCGCCGCGCAGACCCCGACGACGAGAGACACACGCGTCCCGTAAGCGGCTCGGACGAGGACGTCCCGACCGAGCTGATCAGCGCCCAGCGGGAACTCCGCGCCAGGCCCGCGCGGCTGCCCCGCGACGTCCAGCCCGGTCTCGGGGAACGTCCGGTCATAGGGGTGCCCCGTGAGGTGAGCCCACAGCGGCGCCAGCACCGCGAACAGCGCGATGACCACCAGCACGGCGACGGACGCGACGGCGACCCGGTCACGCCGGAAGCGCCCCCAGGCGAGCTGCGACGGCGCGCGCCCCCGGACCGCCTCCGGTCCCGCGCGCTTCACCACCGGCGGCGCGCCGACGTCGACGCGCCCGCTCACCCCAGCGCCCCTGCCATCCGCGCACTCCCCGTCTGCCGATCGCGATGAGTCGCCAAGCTAACACCGAGCGTCATCGCATCGCCGCCGGTTGACGGAATACACCGGTCGGTGGGAGAACGCCTGGCTAGAGCACCCGGACCCAGGCACCGGCGTCGCCGGGCGCGGCGGAGAAGTCGTACCGGACACCGTCCGCGCGGAGAGCGGCGAGGCTGACCGAGGTCGTGCCCCACACCCGCCCGGCGCCGAGGTCGAGCAGCGGCAGGAGGGCCCGGTGGTCGGCGCGGGGCAGGCCGTCGCCGTTCACCAGCGGCAGCCACTCACCCCAGGCCCGCTCCAGCGGCTCGTCCGGACCGGGTTCGGGACGCGCCGCCGCGTCCAGCCGCGGCCGGAAATGCGCGAGCCGGGCCGCCATGTAGGCGTCCTCGGTCTCGCCCTCGAGCTGCCCCTCGCCCTCCAGCCCGCTGTTGACGATCACGTGCAGCCCGGGCCCGAGGTCCCGCTCGGTGAGGTCCGCGCCGTCCCAGCTCCACAGCAGCACCCGGTCGGGCTCCGCGCCGACGAGGTGGAACGGATCGAAGGACGCCAGGTCGACCCGCCCCAGCTTGCCGTCGGCGGCCACCCGCAGCGGCAGCTCCCCCCGCGTCGAC
>NZ_VCKW01000307.1 GCF_005889715.1 Actinomadura soli | reverse complement strand
GCCCAAGGACGTCTCCACCACCCGCGGCCCTCGACGACCCGTCCCCAACACACCCACGGACGTCCTCGCCACTTGCGGAGACGTCCTCAGCGTCTGCGGGGACGTCCTCGTCACTTGCGCGGACGTCCTTGCCACTTGCCCGGACGTCCTCATCGCCAGCGGGGACTTCTTCGATGCCAGAGACGTCCGCGTTGCCGTCCGGGTCGAGGTCTGCATGGACGTCCAGGGACGTCCCGGCCGGACGTCGGTCGGCCGGGACGTTCCCGGAACGGCGGCGCTGAGGGCTCACGAGCGGCCGTCCATCACGCCAGAGGCAATGATCACTGGACCTTCTGCACCGCGCCGCCGATCGTCTTCACGAACTCGGGCAGTCGGGGACCCCACCGGGAGGCGATGTCGTCGTCGAGTTCGACCACACCCTTGTTCTGGACCGCGTCCAGGTCCGACCAGCCGGGCCGCTTCGCGATCGCGGCGGCGTTCTGCCCGCAGCACTTGGTGTCGGCCAGGAAGATCAGGTCCGGGTCCTGCTTGAGCAGGTGTTCGCGGGACAGTTGCGGATACCCGCCGCTCGCCTTGTCGGCCGCGTCCGCGATGTTGCGGAGGCCGAACAGCGCGTACACCTGGCCGACGAAGGTCGTGGACGTCACGGAGTGAAGCTGGTTGTCGAGCTCGTGATAGTAGGTGAGCCCCTTCGCCTTCGGTGATGCTGCGACGGTCTTCTGGATGTCGGCACGCATACCGTCAACGAGCTTCTTCGCTTCTTCGGCGTGCCCGGTCGCCTGCCCGAGGTCGTTGATCTCGTCGTACGCCTCGTCCAGCTTGGTCGCCGCGGGCTCCAGCAGAACCGGGACCTTGACCTTCTCCAGCGCCTTGACGATGCCGTTCAGGTCATCGGACAGGACGACGAGATCGGGCTTGTACGCGATGACCGCCTCGGCGTTCGGCTTGAAACCGGACAGTTTCGTGCGGGGCGCGTTCGCCGGGACGTTCGAGTAGTCGTCCACCGCGACCACCTGCGACCCGGCGCCGATCGCGAAGAGGGTCTCGGTGTGAGTGGGGGAGAGGGACACGATGCGCTTCGGGCCGGCCGGGACCTTCACCGCCCCGTTTCCGGCCTGAACGGTGACGGTCTTCGCGCCTGACGTGCTGTTCTTGGTGTTGCCGTCGTCGCCGCCACATGCACCTGCGAGTGTGACGACGCCGATCGCCATCACCGCGACGAGGGAACGTACGGGTCTCACTGAAGCCTCCTGGCTGCAGGGAAGCCGCGGCCCGCTCATGACGGATCGCCCTTCCACGAGGTCGAAAATCGTCGGCGCGCGAGGAGGCGACCTGGCTCGGCCCTTTCGGGCTCCACAGTTGCGGGACAGCGCCGGGTTTACACCGGACTTCGCTCCTGGCGCGCAGCACCGTAACGGTATCAGCCGCCGAATCCGGATCTGTCCTGCTAGGAGCGAGATAGTTCCCTTCCTGCCTGTACGGCGTGAGCACTCACCGCACGCCCCCGCATCGAGGCCAAGCGGCGTCACCGCACCCATGACGCACGACGCGCCACGGCGCGGCCGCCCGGGAGCCCGAGCAGCACCACGAATTGATCACCCATGCCGCACTGGCCGCTGTTACCGAGCACGGAACAGCGTTGGCCACCGCCCAGATCACGTACCGCCGCGACGGCACGGCCGCCCGCGCTGACCCCACATGGCCCTGGCCACCTCCACCGCTTCGGCTACCACCACGGGCACTACCGCCGCCTTGACTACACCGCCTTGGGTGGCCTCCGTGGTACCCACTGCCGTCAGGCCCGTCAGCGGGATGGTTTGCGAGGAATCGTCGACATGAAGGGACGAAGGTGCCCGTTCAGGGGCGGCGTTGGTCGTCGGTTGCGGCTCGGCGCCTGGCTTCCACGAAAAAGTCATGCAGGGCAGCGGTTTCGGGTAGCAGCCGCATTGGCCGCGCAGCTCCGAACGGAGCGTCCCAGAACGAACCCCGACGCGGCTCCCAGGGCGCGGCATACGCGTAAGCCTCGTCCAAGTAGTCGTCGCCCAGGCTTACGCCGAAGTTGACCTCGTCGAGGCTCACCCCCACGTCGAAGTGTTCAGGCCAAAGCACTGGCATGGATTCCGGGGCAAACCTGGTGAGAGCCTCATGACCGCGGCCGAAGCACGCTGCGATGTACTGCGCTGCCTGCGCGTCGACGCCGAGGACTTCGTCCGGCCCGACGCCGCTGCCGTCCTTGTAGAGGTCCTCCACGCCACCCGCATCGATGCCCGCCGCTGCGGCGAGTTCTCTGCAGGTGGCGCCGTTCAACGGGATCTCTCGGTCACCGGCCACAAGCTCTGTCCCGTTCACCCGCAGGTCAGGGTCTTGGACGGTGCCGAACCCGCCCTGAAGGATCCTCAGCCGGATCGTTCCGCTCTGCCTGTACTGCGGCCCGGCGAGCACCAGTTCGGCCACTCCGTGCAACGAACGACGGGCCGTTGTCAACGCTTGTCGATCGACGTTCATCCACCGTCCTCCGTTAGGCGCCTTCCGCGCCACGCAAGAATTCACAAACCGTCCGGTTCTGCGCCCCTGGTCGTGTACTGCTCCGCCAGCTTCCGGTCGTTTTCCGCCCACCTGCGATGCCTGGCAGCCGATTGCAAGTGCACCTCGGACTCCACTGGATCGGCCGCCGCCATCTGTTCCAGCAGAATTGCTGCCCGGTCATGCGCTCGCGCCGAGGAGACCATCGCCTGACGCGCGTACTCCTCGGTCTCACGCCTGCGCTCCGCGGGACCGTCCGGCAACTCGGCACGGCGGACACCGGTCGTCCGCCCACTCCCGCCCGCCTTCAGTGGAAGCGCGCGGTCTTTGCTGCCCATAGCAGCCAACCCGCCGTCCGAGCCCGTCGATCAACCAGCCCTCCAGACACGTTCGACTATCTACCCAGCAACCCATCTGTTCAGCCCACCCAAGGCACCCGCTCCACCCAATGCGCACAAGCTAGGACAAAAACCATCCCAGCCTCGCTGATCCAATCAGGCGATCAACACTGCGATGAAGTTTTGGTCTTGCAGCGGTGCCCGTTGCGGAGTTGCCCTCGCTCTCAGCGGTCTTCTCATATCGGTCATTTCCGAGGTGCTCAGTGGTCTCGTCATCCGGGGCGGCTCCAACACCTGCTCGGCCAACTGGGCTTGCGGTACCTGCTCCGGTCACCTCTTCTGGGCCTGCTTGCGGGCCTGGGGCACGGCCGGGACTGCCCAGGCTCCCGGGCACCTCCGTCCAAGACCTGGAGTCTGCGTGCCTCCCGTGCGACGCGCCGCCAGTGGTGGGCTGTCAGTGCATGCCGGTCCACACCGGAGCAGCAGATAGCCGTAGATCTGGGGAGCGCCGTGTCGTACGGCTCCAGCAGCGCCTGCCCCGGGTCGGGCTGATGTCGTCCCAGGTGGTTCATGCCCATCCATCGTTCGGGGCGAGTCGGCCAGATTGAAGAGGGTGCCGCCGGAGGGTGTGCCGTGGCGGACGGCGATGACCGACCATGGGAACCGTGGTGATTCCCGAACCCCTCACGCTCTACACCGCTGACGATGTCCGGATCGACGCAGGTCACCTGTGGGGAGACGGTGATCTGTGCTTCGTCCTGGCCCACGGCTTCACCTGCTCGTGGCGGCAGCCCATGCTCCGGCGGATCGCCGGTGCCCTCAACCGGCACGGCGGTGTCATCGGGCTGGATTTCCGTGGCCATGGCAGGTCCGGTGGCCACTCCACCGTCGGTGACCGTGAGGTTCTCGACGTCGACGCCGCGGTCGCGGCCGCACGCCGGAGAGGGTACGGGCGGGTCGCCGTGACCGGGTTCTCCATGGGAGGCGCCATCGTCGTCCGTCATGCGGCATTGCACGGCGGAGTGGACGCTGTGGTCTCGGTCAGTTCGCCGGCCCGCTGGTACTACCGCGGGACGGTGCCGATGCGGCGTGTTCACTGGGCGATCGAACGACGGGTCGGGCGGCTGGCGGTCCGACTGGCGCGTGGCACCCGTGTGGCGCCAAAGGGCTGGGATCCGGTACCGGAGGCGCCGTACGAGGTCGCCGGACTGATCGCTCCGGTCCCGCTGCTGGTCGTCCACGGAGACGCGGACCCGTTCTTCCCTCTCGACCACGGCCGACAGTTGTACGAGGCGGCACGCGATCCGCGCGAGTTGTGGGTAGAGCCCGCGTTCGGCCATGCGGAAGTTGCCGCCACGCCCGACCTGATCAAGCGCATTGGTGATTGGGCAGAGGCCGCTTCCACCAGGGCGTGGTGAACTCGCTGTTCGTCCGAAGGACGGTGTATGGGCCAGGTCTAGGGCTTGGACTCATGCAGGGTTTGCGTCGTTGCGGCAGGCATCGATGACTCTCCTGTTCCGGAGGCCAGGGCGGAGGCGGTTGATGAGGCTCCTGGATGAGGTTCCTCCTGTGGCGACCGCAGGTGTGCTTGGGCATAGCCGCCGGAGTAAGGAACACGGTCACGCGGATCGGTTTGGACGTGGCCGCAGCAGGTCGTGGCGGTGTGCGGAGGCCGACCGTTCGCCGGCGCGTTGGACGCCTTTGACGGGACGTGCGACGAACTGGCCGGCGGAGGCGATCGGCCAAGGCTGTGATCATGCCTCCTGTCAATGACCTGCGCTGTTCTGAGGTTATCCACATTTTGCCGCGGCCAACGTGGTGGTCGGCCGACGGGCATGATCGAGGACATGAACGGATTCAGCCTCACCTGGAAACGAACGTCCGCCGATTCGATCGTCCCCGTCGGGCCCGGCATTTACTTCGTTCCCGTCAAGGGCGCCTCGCTCGCCGCGCGGGCGACCGCACTCAGCGATCTTCTGCCCCAGGACGTCGTCGTCGCTCGGCGCGCTGCCGCATGGATTTGGGGCCTTGACCTCTTACCGCCGGGAGTGGACGAGGCCGACTGGAACGTCGAACTCATCACTCCCGGATCGTCCGAGAACCCACTGTCACAGATCACCGCAGAAAGCGTGGAACTTCCCGCGGATCATGTCACGGAGCAGTTCGGTGTGCGGATGACGACTCTCGCTCGCACGGCTTTGGACTGCGCCCGCTGGCTTCCCCGCTATGAGGCTGTCGCAGCGCTCGATCAATTCATTCGGCGAGGAGTGGAGACCGATGAGCTCACCAGAATGGCCCGGGGTCTGCGGGGTTACCGTGGTAACAAACGGCTGCGAGAGATCGTCCGGCTCAGCGATCGCGGTGCCGCGTCCCCCGGCGAGAGCTGGGCCCGGGTGGCCGTCATGGAGTCCGGTCTTCCGCGTCCGAAGACCCAGGTGCCAGTAAGGGGCGAGGACGGGCGGTGGCTCTACATAGACCTCGGCTACCCGGAGTTCCGCGTGGGCCTGGAATACGACGGCGAACGCCACCACTCAGGTCGCGAAGCCCAGGCCCATGACGCGCGCCGGCGCGCTTGGCTCACCAAAGAAATGGGGTGGGACATCCTTCCCGTGAACAAGAACTTCTTGTACCAACCCGCAGCCTATCTGGAGGCGCTTCTGACCACCCTAATCCAGCGAGGATGGAAAGCGGACAATTCAACGATGGAGCACATAACCGTCCGCCTGGCTCGTCTGAACCGTCGGCCACGGTGACCGTCTGGCCCGATCGATGTCGCTGCCTGTTCGAACAACCGCGCGCAGCAGATGTCGCCGCCTCGGAAGGTGGAGTTCAGAGTGGCCCTCGGCTCGGTCCGTAGCACCTTGGTGCAAGAATCGGCGAGCGTGGCCTTCAGGTTGGCAAGGCCGCGGTCCGGGCGGTCTTCGATAGGGACGCCGACAGCGATGAGGGCTGGCCTCCACTCGGGGGATTTGGCGGCCTGTCGCAGGTGTCCGGTGCGTGTGCTACTCACGATCCAGCAGGTTCACCAGGCTTTTCGGCGCGATGAGGCGATAGCTGTCCTCGATGAGCTCCGCCATTTCATCCCAGTCGTGCTCGACGTTGAGGTGCGCCCCCACCCAACCTTTGCTGCCGACGTACTTTGGGACGAAGAAGCGGTCGGGGTTCTCCGCTACCAGGGCCTCTTGCACGCCCGCACCTGCCTTGAATGTCATCGAGAGGCCGTCCTCGCTGGTCATCACGAACAACTTGTCGCGGACTCGGAAGGACGGTGCGGTGTGCCCGCCAAATGGCTTCTCGGTCGCCTCCGGCAACGAAAGGCATACTTCCCGTATTCGTGATCGAACATCCATGGCAGTGACTCTACTTCCTCTTGAGTCGTGGGTTCTTCGGCGGCTTCGCGGTGGCGGAATCTGGCGTCCGGACCGGGTCCGGTCCAGGCTCCGACGGGCGCCGAGGGCGGCGCGCTCGGCGGTGTAGGCCGGGAGACACGCTGAATCCGGCGCGGATGTCCGGGTCCGGAACATCACGCAGGTCTACGCTGTGCCGTACATATCACAGCAGTGGAAGGCATGGCGCATGAACCGCAGCGAACTGGTCAGAGCCGTGGCGGAACGCGCGGGAAGCGACGAGGCCGCCGCCCGCCGGCACGTGGACGCCGTGGTCGAGACCGTGATGGAACGGGTGTCCGCCGGGGAACGGGTCATCGTCACCGGATTCGGCACGTTCGACCGCCTGTCCCGCCCGGCCCGCAGTGCCCGCAATCCGCGCACGGGCCTTCCGATCGAGGTGCCCGCCGCCGAGGTGCCGCGGTTCCGGTCCGGGCAGACGTTCCGGAACCGCGTCGCCGAGAGCGGTCCCGCCGCCGTCCAAGAGGCGGCTGGAGCGGCCCCCGCCGCCGAAGAGCCGGCAGTGGCGGCCGCCGCCGTGCCGGACACCGCGGTGAGCGTCGTCGTCGATTCGGCGTCGCCCAAGAAGGCCAAGAACGAACAAAAGCCCGGGAAGTCAGGGAAGAAGGCCAAGAAGGGCGCGGTGGCGAAGAAGGTGTCGAAGAAGGGCAAGGCAGCCAAGCCTCCCAAGGCGGAGGCATCCTCGTCGAAGAAGCGACCGCGCAAGTCAAAGCCCCGCACCAAAGCCTCCAAGTAGGCCCGCCCGAGCCCCGTCGCTGCCGCAGCGCCCGCCTGACAGCGGGTCGAGCGTGCGAGGTCTGGCAGATGGCGTCGCATCTGGATGATTCGGCCGCCGGGTGGAGCGCGGGAGCGGGCGGCGCTGTGTTCTCGCGCGGAGGATCGAGTCCTCAGTCTCGGACGGAGACCTGGGTGACGCCCGGCACTGTCTGCGCGAGGACGTCGGCGATCCGCTTCGCCGACGCGTCCGCGCGACCGTGCAACTCGACCACGCCGTGTCGGACCGAGACGTCCCAGTGCGAGACGCCCGGTCCGTACTCTGCGATCGAGGCCAGGACGTCGTCACGGATTCGGGCGTCGTCGTGGGCCAGGATCGCGATGAGGTCCTGGCGTGTGACGATCCCGACGATGTCGGAACCGGCCAGTACCGGGACGCTCTTGATCCGAGTCTTCATCATCGTTTCGGCGAGCACGGTGACATCCGTGTTGGGCTGGGCGGTCTTCACGTCGCGGGTCATGACCTCCGCCACGCGACGTCGTGACGGAGATGCCGCGGTGGCGTCCGTCCGCGCGAGCGCCTTCGGGTCGTGCTCGAACACGTCGTGCAGGAGGTCCGTCTCGCTGACGATGCCGATCAGCCGCCCTGGCTCGTCCACGACGGGCAGCGCGGTCACGTCGTGCTCGTGGAGGACGCGGATGGCCTGACGGACGGTGGCCGACGGCGGAATCGTCACGACGGGCGAGGTCATCGCCTCCCGGACCAGCATGGCGTGTTCCTCCTTCCGGCGAGGACGCCCTTCATCTACCCGGGTGGTGCCCTTCTGACCCTTTAATCCAGGATCGTCCGAGGTCGTCCGGCGGCCGTGACGCCTCGCCGTCCGGCCGCAAGGCCCGCAAGGTGAGGTCCGATGCCGTCCTCCAGCGCAGACCTGTCCGACACGAACCAGGGCTACTTCGAAGTTCGCCACCCTCGCCCGGACAGGACACCCTGCGCTTCCGACGAGGTCTACCGATGGCCTCGCGTATCAAGGTCGCGCGAGGCCCCCGTCCATCGCAGGGTGAGCCGGATGATCTCGACGGCGACCGCCACGACAAGGACCAGGAAGGCGACCGGTAGCGCGCGTCCCGCGGCGTCCGTCGTCATGGTCTCGGCCACGGACTGCTCCGGCAGGAAGATCAGCCCGCTCAGTGTGACGAGCGCGAAACACGCGACGTCGGCCGTCGCCGCGGAGATCAGGGGCCGGACGGCTTCCAGCGGTGACTGCGGGCGACCGGCCAGCCGCCAGGCGAAGACGATCCCGCCGACGAGGGCGAGCGCCATCCACCGGAAGTTGGTCGTGCTGAAACCGCTGATGCCGCCGTAGTCGAACTCACGGGCGCCGCCCACCAGCAGGTTCACGACACCCCGGCGATGACGGCCGGGATCCACGGCCAACTCCGCCCCAGGTCGGGGAGGCCGGGAAAGGTTCCACCGTCTCTCATGGGTCGGCTTATCGGCGCGTCCGACCGGACATCCTCTGACATGTCACGTCTCCTACTCAGGGAGGTCGAAGCCACGCCTGAACGCTGGTTTCGCCCCAACGGGGCGCGATCCGGCGCGCCCCAGTTCGGCAGGGGGATAACCCCCGGCGCGGGCTCCGCACGGATCGGGCGACCAAGCAGGCTCAGACCGCAAGGACGATTGGCGGACGGAGCTCCACGCCGCTGGACGTGAGAGGCGAAGTCGACAAGCCCAATGCCCAGCCAGGCAGCACCGGGCCGAGGTGGTCCTGGGCTGGGCCGGGGGTGTTGCCGGATGGGGCTGGCT